>JAKQYF010000158.1 GCA_023356535.1 Trichodesmium sp. MAG_R03
AAACCACGTTCACAACTTTGTTGATTTTTATAATTCCAGAGTATTTCTGAGCAATGAAAGTCTGAAGACGACTCAATATTTGTAGCTAAAATAAATCGGCCTGCTGCGACAGTTCTTCTTTATATTTCTGAGACTCTTGGTTTAGTTTCTATTTGATGATGATAGACTATAGACTGTTTATGAAAAATTTTTTCCTTGATTTCTAAAGATTTTAAATCCCATAATTTCAGTTTTTTGTTAATTAATTTTAAGTGATTTTGAGCTTGAGTAACTGTATCAAATCCAGTAGTTTCTAATTTTTTTCTTAACTTTAATGCCGGATTTTTTTCTTGTTCAATTTTTGAGTTTAATTTCTGGATGTCACTTTGTTTGCGCTCTGCACTTTCAACAATTAACCATCTTTGTTTAATTCCAGCATAAGTAACTTTTTGCTCTAACCATTTATATCCTTTTTTTTGAAATATCCTAGTTATTTCTTGAATTTCAGGGTCTGTTTCTGGGGAAATTTTTACTTTTTCTAGGTAAGATCCAATTATTTTTTTTGCCTTTTTAAAAGTCATTGGGACTCGAGTTATCCATTTTAAATTTGAGATTAATTGGATATTTTATTGGCTATATAAGGCACTATCACAGACCATAATACTATCTAATTTTATTTGTTTTTTAACATCACTTAAAATTTGACCAAAGACTGCTTTATCTGATTCATTCCCATCACCAGTCCTCATAAATAATGGTATTCCACTATCACTACAAAAATATCAAATCTAATACACATTGTTTTAAATCTGGCCGATGGTCACGTGAATATCCTTTTGTAATTAATCTTGGTTTTTTTTGATTGTTTTCAGAAGTTTCAATATTATTATATTCCCCATGTAGATGAAATGATGTTGAATCTAAGTGAGCAAATAAGGTGTCTATTTTAAACTTTTTAATAACTAATAATCCGAGCTCTATAAATAAATTTGTCAGTCCTAATTGATAGATATCATCCATTACTCTACCTATTTTATCATCATTTAAGTAATCACTATTTATACCTGTGCCTAATAATTTTTCTATAGCTTTGTCTTCAAAAAATTGACTAAATAAATATAATGGACGCGAGACCATCCCTAATCCATTCAAAATTAAAGCTTTGATTACTTGTCCAGTAGCAATTTTTTCTCGATTATCTACTCCTAATTTTTTGGTTAATTAGTTCCACTATTCCTATCTCATCAATTAACCCTGCAACTATTCCTAAATGGTCAAGATTTTCAACTGTTATTTCTTCTATTAAAGACATTTTTGATACTTAATAAGAATGCAATCATCAGCTTTATGCTCTCACTTGAAGTGACTAAAGACCATAAATAATTATGCTTAATTAAACAGATATTGTCTTGTAGCTTTTTATGCTACGTTTTGAAGTGTGGAATGTGGGTTACAAAATGATATGGTTATGAGGTTTGGTTAGGATTAATTGCATGACTAAATTAGTGGTTTTAATTACAGGAGTTTTAGGCGGTATTGGTATGGCCACAGCCGAGTTGTTTCACAGGGAAGGTTGGTATGTGGTGGGGGTTGATCAGGGTAATATGTCTGATTCTGCGGTGGAAATAGATAGGTTTTTTCAAGCTGATGTGGCGGATGTTTCTGCTTGGGAGGAGATAGCACATAAGTTGACAGGGGAAGCGGCCAGGGTTGATGCTTTGGTGAATAATGCCGCTATCCAAGTTTGTAAACCTTTGGTAGAAACTACTCCCCAGGAGTGGGATGGGGTTATGGGGGTGAATTTACGTTCTGTTTATTTGGCGGTGCGCTACCTTTATCCTTTGATGCGGGGTGGTGGGGGTGCGGTGGTGAATGTTAGTTCGGTTCATGCGGTGGCGACTTCTGCTAATATTGCTGCTTATGCTGCGAGTAAGGGGGGGATGTTGGCTTTGACTAGGGCTTTAGCTATTGAGTTGGCCAGGGATAAGATTCGGGTTAATGCGGTTTTGCCTGGGGCGGTGGAGACGAATATGTTGTATGCTGGTTTGAGTCGGGGACATTTGCAGGGGGAGGGTGTGGCTGAGTTGGTAGAACAGTTGGGGTCTAAGCACGTTATGGGTAGGGTTGGTCAGCCTGGGGAGATAGCTGAGGCTATTTATTTTTTGGCTGATGGAGGGCGATCGGCTTTTATGACTGGTCAAAGTTTGGTTGTTGATGGGGGGGCTACTGCGAGGTTGAGTACGGAGTAATGAGTGGTTATTTACTACAACCAGAGGCTCAAATTATTCAAAAATCTTGCGAGAAAATAATCTCTTTGTAGTTTGATGTTTGGGGTTGTGGGAGTCTGCTATGGCATGGTTAGACTACCTGGTTTACTATCGTTCAGTTATTGATTTTCTCCACAATAGCCGTGCCGATCGCCAAAGAAGCAGTAGCCGCAGGAGAAGGCGCATTACAAACATGAACCGCATTTTCCCCCCTCACCAACAAAAAATCATCCGCCAACTTACCATCCCCCATCAAAGCTTGCGCCCTAACCCCTGCTTCTGCTGCCACCAAATCGCTCCCCTGTACTTCAGGAATCAACTTCTGCAAACTCCTAACAAAAGCCTGTTTGTTAGAAGAACGAACCATCTCTTGCACCCCTACCCAACCATGTTTAGCCACCAAGCGCCAAAACCCTGGATCAGAAAACACCTCAACCATATCCTGCAAATCCACATCTTGCTTGCGATATCCCTCCCGCTTCAAACTCAAAACCGCATTTGGCCCAGCATGGATACTACCATCTATCATTCTAGTAAAATGAACTCCCAAAAAAGGAAAATTAGGATTGGGCACTGGATAAATCAAATGCTTCACCAAATCCCGTTTATCTGGCTTTAGTTCGTAATACTCTCCCCGAAAAGGAATAATTTTGGCCTTGGGGTCAACTCCCCCTAATTTGGCGACGCGATCGCTATATAAACCAGCACAGTTAATAGCAAATTTCACCTCAAAAGCACCCTGAGTAGTTTCCAACACCTGACCTTGGCCATTAGCAACAATTCTTTCCACCTTTCTATTCAAATGTAATTCACCACCACCCTTATCCACCAACTCCGCATATTTTTGGCCAACCTGCTTATAATTAACAATTCCCGCAGAAGGAACCTTAATTCCAGCCAGACACCTAACATGAGGTTCTATTTCTCGGACTTCCTCAGCAGAAATCTTACTAACATTCAACCCATTGGTCAAACCCCGCTGGTAAATATTCTCCAAGACAGGCAACTCTTCTGGCTCTGTAGCCACAATAACCTTGCCACAAATGTCATATTGAATACCATGCTCTTGACAAAACTCAACTAATAAGCTGTTTCCCTCATGGCATAACTTAGCTTTTAGACTACCAGGTTTGTAGTAAATCCCAGAATGAATCACCCCGCTATTATGGCCAGTCTGATGATAAGCCCAACTAGATTCTTTCTCTAAAACTAAGACTTTAGCATCTGGATAGCTTCTCCCTAATGCCAAGGCCGTAGATAATCCAACAATTCCACCGCCAATAATTGCAAAATCGTACATCAATTCCTAATTAATTAAATTTCAACTGCTTAACTGTAACGCTAAAAAATATTTGATATTTTAGTAAAAAATACTTTCTAGTTTTCTGTAAATGGATTCATAATTTTCAGAGTACCTTCTACCATTAGAAGCATTTTTAACAATCGGCAAATCAACTGATACTATTTGACAACGCCTTTCAAAAGATTCAATTAAGTTAAATATTTATTCCTCATTAAAACCAACCTTTCGCTTCAGAATTGAACAAACTTCATTAATGGCCTGGGTGCTAATTACAATACCTTCTGAAGCGTTAGCTATTCGCAAGTTCCTTGTAACCCAACTCCTGTTCTCCACTTTTGAAAGGAGCTTGAATGCAGCAGAAACTACAGTGGAAAGGACAGCCCAAAATCGTGTAAAGCGCTGCATAAGGTTGACGCTAAAGACTATCAAAACAATGCCAGTTGTGAGCCCTATATTTTTCCATAGGCAATAAGTCCCAAGCAATTCCTGGCATTTCCTTCTCTACATCCATCAACAATGGAGGAGACCCATTAGCCTTCACCTTGTCACCTTCCCATTAACACAAACCACGCACCTTTGTCAAGTCTGTGCCTTGAGATTTTAGAGCCTCTATCAGTTCCAGCAAAGTATATAAACCCTCGCCAGCAGCCACAAAATCAGCATATTCCTCTCTCAAACTCCGCTCTGGCAGAGCTGTATTGAAGGTCATTTCACTTATCAGTTATCAGTTAACAGTATCTCCTGGAATAGGGAGGCTTGAAATAGGGAATTTTATTTTTTTTTATATCAAATCCGGTAGTATCGGTATGAAAAAGCGTAGAAACCGGGGTAAAGTTTTATAGCAGAAGGCGCAAGGCAGAAGGAAAAATATTGATTTGTCTAGGTAGGTTTTAGGCTTTTTATCCGTTCTAACCTTTGCTTCGACTGCTATAAATCTGCCATTGAATAATATCAAATCCGCTGGCTTTGGAGAATAAGGTGATACCATTAGTATTGGCGAAAACTCCTAGTTTGTAGAGGGTTTGGAGACCAAAACCCTACAGTCTTAAATTATGCCGATTACCGGATTTGATATAAAATCTACCTCTCACTTTCCTGGGTTTCTCATAACACTTCCCTTGCCAAGCGGATTTGATATTATATCCTTGAAAGGGAAAGCTTGAGACCCGATATTCTGGTCATAAGCTAATAATTAGGAATAACTAAGAAGTAATATTCTTATAGAATAAAATTCATAAAAAACAGAAAATTAAGCTAATGACAACAACCAAAATTCACTTGTGGACATTAACAGAGTACCATAAAATGATAGATTGTGGTATCCTAACTCCAGAATCACGTGTCGAACTATTAGAAGGTCTTATTGTTGAAATGAATCCCCAACGTGCCCCCCATGCTGCAACAACTCAACAGACATCTGATTATTTAAAAGCTCAATTAACTCAGCAAGCTCATATCAGAATGCAATTACCAGTTACATTACTAACTTCTGAACCAGAACCAGATATAGCTGTAGTTAAAATCGATCCCCAAGTTTATGGTGATCGCCACCCTAGTCCAAAAGAAATCTTCTTTTTAGTTGAAATTTCCGACACTACCTTGAGAATAGACAGACAAGAAAAAGCACTTATTTACGCCAAAGCAAATATTTCCGAATATTGGATATTAGATGTAAGTAACCGCCAAGCATATATCTGTCGCTATCCTACTGCAAAAGGTTATCAGTCAGAAACTGTTTTGTCAGATAGGGAAATAATTAATCCCTTGAATTTTCCATCAGTTTCTTTATCCCTTACAGAAATGTTTTTGCCATTTTAGTTAGTAGTCGAGAAAACCCGGAACGGAGCAGGAAAGAAAAAAATATGAGGTTTTGACTGGTTTCGCTCATAAAAAATGCACTTCCATAGTCCTCATTAACGACAATTCGCCATTGGAACGATTAATGTCCAGCAATTATTAATTATTAATTATTAATTATTAATTACTCAAAACGGTGCAATAATTTTACTGTATAATTTTTTCCAATCAAAATCATAGTTCCGGCCAACTACACTATTGCACAGTGACACATAAGCATCAGTTTCATCAGTTACATCTTGTGGATCGATATAATGAGATAAAACACAATTTTCTCTGGGAGTAGCACAAGATGGTACTGTTGTGCAAAATCCTTTGGGACCATGCATAACAGCAGGCTTGTTGGCAATAACAGTGAAAATTATTCCGGCTCCGGCTGGAGCAACAGCAAAATCAACCGCATGAGACCATACAACAGTTTCTTCTACAGAACAATCAAGACCATTGTAAGTTGTAATACTTTTAGGCATGAGAGATTTGATTTTTTCCATAGTTTCCCGTTCTGTTTTCATACCATCAAATATGATTCCAATGTTAGGATGTTTTTTGTACAATTCTGAGATAGTCAATCCTAACCCTTCTACTTGAGACAACCAAACTCGTTTATGAGAGCGAATTGTTAACCAAAGTCAGGGAAAATGTTTTTGGGAGGCTTCGACTTTCCAATTTTATGATCACAGCCAGGTACTCCCAACGGAATTCTCAAATCATTCTTGAAATATTCAGTAAAATTATATTCCCCAAGAACAGCCCAAACATCTTGTGACCAATGAGGATTTTCATGGAGTATGTGCTTGTCACCTTCAGTTTCATAACGACTCAGAGCCACAAACCCTTGAGGGTCAATAACAGTCAATAGAAAATATTTCCCTGATCCGAGCAACTGATTCATCAAAATAGATATCAGTGTTAGCAAGTATTGAAATTCGACCACGACACTTTTTCTCAGTTAATTCTACCCAATCAAGATAAGTCGCTCTGGAAGTCCTGTTTAACAATTTCAATCTTGGGATGTTCTAATTCTGGTTTATGATGATCATCTACCATCAAAACAATTTTTTTAATCTCAGGGCATTGTATATTTTTTTTCAGACAATACAGCGCTTTTCAGATTGATAAACCACATCGTCACAACCAAAACCTTGTTGGAAGGTTCCATGGAACGTCCCTACTGTAGTCTACTGAAATGAAAACCGCTGTAAATAAATTCATTTTGCCTTTCTAATTTTGATTTTTCTGTGACCAAATTTTCTTTGTGACTTCTTTTGCACTTAGTTGATGACCATTCTGATATTTAATTTCTGCTTTTTTCGGGATTAGGTTTTGCTTTGATTTGAGGGCAATGGCTTTTTGATAGCAGGTGAGGGCTTCATCTATGTTCCCTTGTTTGGTTAGGGCAGTGGCAAGGCTGTAGTGGAACCAAGAGGAGTTGGGGTTGAGAGTTATGCCTTGGAGGTAATTAATAATGGCTTCATCAAAGGCTTTGATTTTGGCTAAAGTTTCACCTATATTATGATCAGACCAATATTATTTTTCTCTTTTTTCCACACACCACAAACTACTCCTTCGGTATGACCCTCGTGCAAAGCTTTTGCCTGATTCATGGGTATAACGCGCCAGCTAAATAGCCCTGGTAACTCAGGATCGCATTTTTTGGAAGCATCCCGACGCTGATATTCATAATAGCTGATTTCAGCGGGTTCTAAAAATACATCAAATTTTCTGATGGATTTGATTGTATAGTTTCGCGCTTGCTTTCCAAGAATGAGTTCATCTTTAACTCCAAAAGGCAACGTCATTATTAATTCTCCACCAATTTTAAGAAGTCTTGCTAACTCTCTAACTGCTTCTATATCTCCATCTTCATCAATCTTTGGAAGTTGGTTAGAGTTTACCTGTGGTGATTGCAATCCTATGTGTTCAATGACGGAAACTGCTACAATTCTGTCAAAAGTTTCATCAGCTATAGGAATGCTCCTAACATCTGCTTGATGAAAAGTAATTTTTTTAAACGGTTCTAAAGGAGGGTCATAATCAGTAGCGTGTACTTCTATGGGCAACTCTTCTAGCCAGGAAATCCAAGCTGTATCTGATTTGACTGTACCAACATCTAGTATGCAGTTAGCGTCACCTATTTTGGATGCTGCAAATGGGTACTCTATGCAGCGACTATGGATATAGTCCCAAGGTCTATGAAATAATGGGTTGGGCTTAATTGAACCATTTTTATTAAGTCTAAAAATAGGTATAGTAACACAGTGGTACTTGTTCATAGAATTAGCTTTGTTTGCCTAGATTATGTTTTGATTTTGGTTGCAGTGGTAGAGGGGTTGAAAAATTCTATATATCAATATAATGTATATTTTTCTCCTTTGTAGGAAATATCTGACTTTTCAAACTCTTTTTTCTCAAGTTCTGGAAATGAAATATGACCAGTGTAAGCCGAACTTTTATGAGTTGAAATAAGGGGATACTTTGATTTTAACTTAATTAAATCTGACGTTTTTGCTAATTGAAACATAATTCTTTTCTATTGGTGGCATCAATGTAATAATTTTAGAAAAAATTTGGCGGACTTGATAGTTCTCAAAGTTGATTTACAAATAAGACTGCTTTTGCCAGATAGCAACACCTGGAGTGTACCAAGATACAACAAATTCAAGATTAATTAGTTGACCTCCATAATTCTTGTGGATATATTTTAGTGCGCCATTTACCCTCTGATTTTCTGTTGATTCAGCTATGCAAAATGTGTTGTCAAATATGACAATAGAGCTGTTAGTCAACTTAGGATAAATAGTTCCAAACTCGAAAATAACATCTTCAAGTGAATGGCACCCGTCAAGAAAAGCTATTCTAATGCTGTCTCACTCATTAACTACTTTCGGCAGTTCTATTTTAGAATCACCTGAAATTGGTTTAATGAGGTGATTGAGTTGGGCTTTAACAAAATTATTGATGGCTCTCTGATAATTTTTAGAGTCTATTTCTATGGTATGAACAATTCCTTTTGTTTTTGTGTCTTTAATTGCCTGAGCTAAAATAATTGTTGTACAGCCATAGTTAGTTCCTGTTTCTACAACATGATTAAATCCGTCGGGATCTAAATGACTTATTAATAAGTAATAAATTAGATTCCAAGCGGGATAACCAATAGAAGAACCCGTTTATTTTTTGGCATCTTCAATGTTAGTTATATTTTTTTATAAAGATGCTAAATACTCCTTTGGTAATAAAATTTTGGGGTAATCAAAAATTCTGTAAAATTTCGGTTCTTTCATAATTTTATTTGATTGACTATCTTAAAAATTTACTACTCTTCAGAAGCATTTAGTGCTTGAAACAATCCTTGATTGTACCCAGTCCCCAAATAATGTTAAGCTAACATCGAGAACCAGAAAACTTACTAAAAACATGAGCAAATGCTCCATAGTCATCCGCTGTTACAACGAAGAACAGCACATAGGCCGCCTCCTCAGCGGCATTATCCAACAAACAGTCCCAGACCCAGAAATCATTATAGTTGACTCTGGCTCCACCGATGCCACAGTTTCCATCGCCTCCCGCTACCCAGTAAAAATCCTCAGTATCACCCCAGAAGAATTCTCCTTTGGCCGCGCCCTCAACATTGGCTGTCGCGCCGCCACCGGAGACATTATAGTCATCGCCAGCGCCCACGTCTATCCCCTCTACTTTGACTGGCTAGAAAACCTACTCACCCCCTTTGACCGTCCAGAAGTAGCCCTAGTCTATGGCCAACAAAGAGGCAACGAAATCACCAAATATTCAGAACACCAAGTATTCGCCAAATGGTTCCCCGACATCCCCGACTATAACCAAACCCATCCCTTCTGCAACAACGCCAACGCCGCCATCCGTCGCCTACTCTGGGAAAAACTCCCCTACGACGAAACCCTCACTGGCCTAGAAGACCTAGACTGGGCCCAACGGATCCAAAAACTAGGCTATAAAATAGTTTACGAACCAGAAGCCCCCATAGTCCACGTCCACGACGAACCCCCAAGCAAAATCTATAACCGCTACCGCCGGGAGGCCATAGCCTTAAAAAACATCTTCCCCCAAGAACAATTTCACCTCTGGAACTTTATCCGTCTGTTCCTGGGCAACACCATCAGCGACTATTATCATGCTGGGAGCGATCGCGTCCTCTGGAAAAACCTCACCCAAATATTCCAATTTCGACTCATGCAATTTTGGGGTACCTACCAAGGATTCCGCCAATATGGTATAATCAGCAGCCAACTCAAACAAACCTTCTATTATCCCCATAGCTTAACCCGTTCCCGAACCTCCCAAACCAAAAGCAACCCACAGCAGCGAGCCATAGATTATAGTAAGTCAGAAGCCAGAAGTCAGAAGTCAGAAGTCAGAAGTTAGAAGTCATCCTTGACTGAGTTTAACCTTTTATAAATGTCCTAATCTTGGCTTCAACTACTATAATATTTATCCATTAAAAAAAAGTATATAGAAAATAAAGCCACACCTTACCGTCAAGACCAGGATCCATCCCACGCCGACCTGGCCTTCTCCCGATAAAAGCTAAGAACAAGGAGCTAGAAATTGCCAGAAATCATTGATATCTCCGTCCCCCTCAAAACAGAAATGCCAGTTTGGCCCAGCAGTAAAGGTTTTAAACTCTATCGCACCCTAAAACTGGCAGCCGGAGACGAAGCAAATGTCTCTCAACTAGACACCGACGTTCATGTAGGAACCCACGTCGATGCTCCATGCCACTTCCTCCAGGAAGGAACCGCCATCGAAGACCTATCCCTAGACATCCTCATAGGGCCTGCTTATGTCGCCCATCTACCCGAAGTCAAAGCCGTCAGTGCCGCCGACTTGGAAGCATTAAACCTACCCCCAAATACCACTAGACTATTACTGCGTACCACAAATTCTCAACTTTGGGCAAATAACGTTACAGAATTTAACAAAGACTTTGTAGCCCTCACTGCTGATGCTTCCCAGTGGTTGGATGACATTGGAATTCGCCTCATCGGAATCGACTATCTTTCCGTCCAGCGCTACTATGACAGCACTCTCACCCACGAGATTCTGCTCAAAGCAGGAATAATTATCCTCGAAGGTCTCAACTTGACAAACGTAACATCAGGGATGTACCAGCTTATTTGTTTGCCCATAAAATTAGTCGGGTCCGACGGTGCCCCGGCCAGGGCTGTATTAATTAAGGAATAACTAGATGGCCAAAATAGCAGCAATAGTGCCCATGCGCCACAGCAGTGAACGAGTACCGGGAAAAAATTATCGGGAATTCGCAGGGGTTCCCCTATATCATCGAATTATAAATAGTCTTTTGGCTTGTTCTCTAATTACAGAAATAGTAATAGATACGGACAGTCCCACCATTCAGGAAGATGCCACTAAACATTTCCCCCAAGTTAAGCTGTTGGAACGTCCAGAACATTTGCGGGCGGGGACAACCCCAATGAATGATGTATTATTAAATACCGTTAACCAGATAGAGGCGGATTATTATTTGCAAACCCACAGTACTAATCCTATTTTAAGGGCAGAAACTATAAACAATGCAGTGGAACAATTCTTAGATAATTATCCTATGTATGATTCTCTGTTTGGAGTCACCAGACTGCAAACTCGTTTGTGGGATAGTTTGGCTAGGGCAGTTAACCACAACCAGGCAATTTTATTGCGGACTCAAGATTTGCCTCCTATTTATGAGGAGAATTCTTGTATCTATATATTTACCAAGGAAATTTTAGCCGAAATGCACAACCGTATTGGCAAAAGACCCTTGATGTTTGAAATTGACCGCCTGGAAGCGGTGGATATTGACGAGGAGTTAGATTTGAGAATGGCAGAATTTTTGTATCAACAGCGGGAAATATAGTGGTACAAAATTCCAGAAACCTATCAGCCAATAGAAACCCGGTTTTTTGAAAAAACCTGGTTTCTGAAAAAAAGGTTTCTAGGATACTAAGATCAAGCAATTCTTAAAAGTTTTAACTTCGAGAAAATCTAATGACATATCAAATTTTAGTTACTTGTCCTCACTTACAAAAAACTATCCACCTCTATCAAGACAAACTCGCAGAAAAAGGGGTTGAGGTAGAAGTTCCCCCAGTAGTCCAACAGCTGAGCGAGGCCGAACTATTAGAAATTATTGACCGCTTCCATGGAGTCATTGCCGGAGACGACCCCTTTACTGCTAAGGTATTGGAGAAGGGGAAAAATTTAAAAATTGTCGCCAAGTGGGGCATCGGTATGGATGCCATTGATTTAAAAGCAGCGGAAAGGTTGGGCATTCCGGTTAAAAATACCCCCGATGTTTTTGCTGACGAGGTGGGGGATGTGGCTTTAGGTTATATCATTCTTTTAGCTCGCCAGTTGCATAAAATGGATTTGTCGGTTCGCGGTGGGGGTTGGCAGCAAATACCCGGTATGACTCTGCGGGGTAAAACTTTGGGAGTTATTGGGGTGGGGAGTATTGGCAGAGGTATTGTTTGTCGCGGGGTGGCAGTGGGTATGTCGGTTTTGGGTTACGATGTTCGGGAGATTCCTGAGTCTGTGCAACAAGAAACGGGGGTACAACCTGTGGGTTTGGAGGAGCTGTTGCAGCGGGCAGATTTTGTGACCCTTTCCTGTAATTTGACTCCAGATAATTATCACCTGTTGAGCTATCCTCAGTTTGAGATGATGAAAAATGGGGTCTATGTGGTAAATGTGGCTCGCGGGCCGTTGATTGATGAGGCAGCTTTGGTAGCTGCTTTGGTCTCTGGGAAGGTAGCAGGAGCTGCGTTGGATGTTTTTGAGGTGGAGCCTTTGCCTGGTGAGAGTAGGTTGAGGGAGTTTGAACAATGTATTTTTGGCACTCATAATGGTTCCCATACTAGGGATGCAGTGTTGCGAGTGAATGAGTTGGCGATTAATAATTTGTTGGCTGGTTTGGGGGTTGAGGGATACTGTAAAAATGGCAGCTAAAGATAAATTTCATGCTGCAGTTAGAATTGCTTTGGAAAAGGAACAATGGAAAATAACCGATGATCCTTTACGATTGGAAGTAGGTGGAACTAAGTTGGAAATTGATTTAGGTGCTGAACACCTTTTAGCAGCAGAGCAAGGCCTACGAAAAAATTGCTGTTGAGATTAAAACCTTCCTGAGTGATTCCCCATTAACTGATTATCATGCTGCATTAGGGCAGTTTTTGAATTATAGGTTGGCCTTAGAAATTAGCGCTCCAGCTCGTATTCTCTATTTAGCAGTTCCTGTGATTACT
>JAKQYF010000159.1 GCA_023356535.1 Trichodesmium sp. MAG_R03
GTTTGTTTTCAAACAACCCCTGAAGAACGGGCAATGCTTGACCTAAGTAATTGGGAGTTAGCTGTTAGCGGTGCTGAACCAATTCGTGCGGAGACATTTGAGCGGTTTATCAAGACTTTTCAACCCTATGGCTTTCGCCCAGAGGCTTTAACCGCAGGCTATGGGATGGCAGAGAGTGTTTTTGGTATTAGTTTAGGCTTAAGAACAGAACCCCCAATTATTCTGAATGTTGACAAGGCTGAATTTACTAAAAATCTGGTTTTGGTAGCACTTGACGAGAATGATAGTACTCAAAAAATCGTTAGTTGTGGTCGCGCTGGTTCAGATGAAAAAATCCTCATTGTTAACCCGGAAACCTTAACCGAATGTGAAAATGGCCAAGTAGGAGAGATTTGGGTTTCTAGCCTTAGTATTGCTCAAGGTTATTGGAATAAACCGCAAGCAACAGCAGAAACTTTTCACAATTACTTAAAAGATACACAGGAAGGTCCGTTTCTCAGGACTGGTGACTTAGGATTTTTACTTAATGATGAATTGTTTGTCACTGGTCGTCTCAAAGATTTAATTATTATCCGAGGTAGTAACCATTATCCCCAGGATATTGAGTTAACTGTAGACAGAAGTCATCAAGCTTTACGACCTAGTTGTGGTGCAGCATTTTCTGTAGAGGTGGAAAGCGAGGAAAGGCTGGTCATTGTTCAAGAAGTTCAGGAAAGTTATTTAAATGAACTGGATGTAGATAAAGTTGTTAACGCTATCCGTCAAGCTGTATCCCAACAGCATCAGTTACAAGTTTATGGGATATTATTATTGAAAACAGGAACTATTCCTAAAACTTCTAGTAATAAGATTCAGCGTTATGCTTGCAAAGTAGGTTTTCTGGAGGAAAGTCTTGATGTTGTTGGCAGTAGCATCTACCAAGAATTTGATCTGTTGGCAAAGGAAAAGGAAGCTTTCTTGGATAGAAAAACACTCTTAGCTACCACACTCGAAAAACGTCAGGAATTACTAATATCTCATCTTCAGATTTTAATCTCAAATATTCTCCAAGTCAATCAATCTCAATTAGACTGGGAACAGCCTTTAACTAGTATGGGGTTAGATTCTTTGACGGTTGTTGAGTTGAGCGATCTTCTCCAAGATAGTCTAGGAACTTCTTTTCCGGCAACACTGATTTTTGAGTATTCCACCGTTGAAGCTCTGGCTAATTATCTGGCAAAAGAAGTGCTTTCCCCACAACCTTCTGCAAATTATGATCTTGGGTTAGTTTCAGATGGAAATTTAGATTCTGGTTTTGCAACTCCTGTAATAGCAATTCAACCAAAGGGCTCTCAACCTCCTTTTTTCTGTATTCCTGGGGGTGTGGGCACTGCGTTTTATCTCCATTCTCTAGCCTTTCATCTCGGTCAAGATCAACCATTTTACGGACTACAAGCACGGGGAATGGATGATCGAGCAAAACCTCAAACAAATGTAGAGGCGATCGCTGCTGACTATATTGAAGCATTAAAAAATATTCAGCCCACAGGTCCTTATTTTTTGGGTGGTCATTCTTTTGGTGGGCAAGTAGCTTTTGAAATATCCCAACAGTTACAAAAACAGGGAGATGAAATTGGTTTACTTGCTGTTTTTGATATTCCTGCTCCCTTATTTAGTAGTTTGATAATTGCGGGTTGGGATGATACTAAGTATATGAGTCAGGTTGTGAGGTTATTTGAATACTTTTTAAAGGAAAATTTAGAGATATCCTATAATGATCTGAAAGTTTTCTCTCCTGATGAGCAATTAGATTATGTAACGGAACGATTAGTGAAAAAGCTTCATGTACGTCCTTCTGAGGCAGCTAAAAGACAAGTGCATGGTTTTGTTAAGGTTTTAAAAGCTAGTGTTTATGCAATGGGTCATTATCACCCTGAGAAACTTTATCCAACTCCTATTACTCTTTTCCGTAGTAGTGATATTCGTGTTTGGAATACCGCTATTGGTGTGACTGATGCTATTCGCAACCAACTGCAAAAGAATTCTTGTTTGGGTTGGGAGCAACTTTCTCAACGTTCTGTGGAACTTGAGACTGTTCCTGGGGATCATATTACCATGATGCTTGAACCCCATGTTCAGGTTTTAGCGGAGAGACTCAGAGTTCGTATTGATAAGGCATGAAAATTTGCTATTTATCAAACTGGTTAGAACTTAAGCAAACACAGGGTTATGATCAAAAATTTCCTGATTTAAAAAACAATAATAATCAGGATAATACACCCGGTTTCTTGTGATTTGAAATCTACATCCGCACGACAAAATGTAACATAAAGAGCAAGTAGTCAGTAGTTAGTAGCCAGTAAGTCAGTAGTAATTACGGAATGATGGGTAGTTTACGCCTGGCTAAATTAAGTATTTATGCTCAATATTTTTCTGAGAATTTGACTTTTGAGAAAGGTCAATGAAGATGATTTCTACAGTATAAATACTTATCAGCCTACCAATTTTGATACTATTTTTAATACTAAAAGTTGAAGTGCGGAATGTTAGTTACAATGTAACTAAATCAAAAAAAAACAAATATTGAGCTAAAAAAATTAGTAGTGGTAAACAAGTAATGATTTTGCTTGTTTACCGAAAAATTGGGTTTAAAGCCTCGCCCTTCTAGGGCGAATTTTTAGTGGATTTTTTTTCACAGGTTATGTTATAATTTTATTTTTTGCCACATATAACAATTGTTTCTGAGAGTGAAATTAATGGGGCGAATGGTGCTTTTGCTGGAGAGACACAGACAATTTATTTAGCACAAGAGTTTGTTGAGGATAATTTTGGGGATGTGGGGGCGATCGCTTTTGTAATTATTGAGGAGTACAGTCATTATTTTGATGGGGAAGTTAATAGTTTTGATGCCCCTTTTAACGGCACAGATGTTTATTCTCCCTCATTTATTAAGGCTGAAAATAACGGTACGGTGACAGCTAAGAAACTGAAAACTCTCAAAGAGGTAGATTTGTCTGTTGATCACAGCAAATTAAATTTGTTAGCAGTCAACAGCTTTAGTGGTAAAAGCGATACTGTCATTCAAGTCAGGAATGAAGGCAAACTGACTTTAGGTGCCAAAACTATTAGTGGTGATGTGGATATTGCCGCTACCGGAGAAGGAAGTGTGGTAAATTTGCCCCTGTTCACCAATTTTAACGGCACAGATGTTTATTCTCCCTCATTTATTAAGGCTGAAAATAACGGTACGGTGACAGCTAAGAAACTGAAAACTCTCAAAGAGGTAGATTTGTCTGCTGATCACAGCAAATTAAATTTGTTAGCAGTCAACAGCTTTAGTGGTAAAAGCGATACTGTCATTCAAGTCAGGAATGAAGGCAAACTGACTTTAGGTGCCAAAACTATTAGTGGTGATGTGGATATTGCTGCTACCGGAGAAGGAAGTGTGGTAAATTTGCCCCTGCTAACCAATTTTAACGGCACAGATGTTTATTCTCCCTCATTTATTAAGGGTGAAAATAACGGTACGGTGACAGCTAAGAAACTGAAAACTCTCAAAAAGGTAGATTTGTCTGCTGATCACAGCAAATTAAATTTGTTAGCAGTCAACAGCTTTAGTGGTAAAAGCGATACTGTCATTCAAGTCAGGAATGAAGGCAAACTGACTTTGGGTGCCAAAACTATTAGTGGTGATGTGGATATTGCCGCTACCGGAGAAGGCAATGTGGTAAATTTGCCCCTGTTAACTAATTTTAACGGCACAGATGTTTATTCTCCCTCATTTATTAAGGGTGAAAATAACGGTACGATGACAGCTAAGAAACTGAAAACTCTCAAAGAGGTAGATTTGTCTGCTGATCACAGCAAATTGAATTTCTTAGCAGTCAACAGCTTTAATGATAAAAGCGATGCTGTCATTCAAGCCAGGAATGAAGGCAAACTGACTTTGGGTGCCAAAACTATTAGTGGTGATGTGGATATTACCCCTATAGGAAAAGACAGTATCGTGGATTTACCGAAATTGAAGCGTTTTCTTGGCAAGGATACTTTTGAACCTTCAAGTATTATTACTAAAAATGGTTGTCAAGTCGAGGCCAATAAATTGACAACAGTTACTAATGTAGATCCATTTAGATATTACTACTACTAATTTATTGACTGGAGGTAATGTTCGAGATATCCTCAATGGTAGTTTTAGTAAAGATTTCTTTTTCTTAACCCCAGAAACCAAAAAGAAAGCACAGGCAGACCGGATAACTAATTTTGACAATACAAAGGATTTTATTATTCTTGGTAATCAATTGACAGCAGATGAAGTCAAGTTAGACAGCATCAAAGATGAAACATTAATTAAAGCCAAGAAAGGTGGTCAAATATTAGGAATTGTTGAAAATGTTAAACTATCGATTTAAAATATAGTTTTATTTCTGGCGATAAACCTAATGATTTAGGCCAATTTGTCACTTTTGAAGAACCATTAGCTAAAAATTTAGGAAAAAGTATCACAAAGAAATTAGGTATAGACTGGTGCGATGAAAAATCTTCACCTTCAGGACCATTAGTGGAAGTTACCGCTAGTTTTAGGCCTTTTGGTAAACCAAGGGCAATTAGTGAATTATATCTAGTCTCATCGAACAGAAAGTATCTTGGTACTTCACCCAACAATATATCTGGACTAAACAACGATGCTGGAAAAGAAGTATCTTTAGGAAAGTTTCCTGTAGGTACAGAACTCAAATTTGAGACAGATGTAATTATGTATAACGACTTAGCTAAAACCCAACAAATAGGCAAATTTAAATTATCTTCAACTAATCCTAGTTAAGCAAAATTAGACCAATTTTGGGATGGGTTTGGCACTTTAGGATTTGAAGATTCATACTCTGGTTATTACTTAACTGATGTCGAATTTCCGAATGACTTTAATGATACGGAGGTTGACCTAGATGGCGCTGCATTTGAGGGGAATAAAATAATAGTAAGGGAATATTAGGATTTTTGTCATTCTTCAGTCAAATTGGGGAATGACTCCAGGAAGTTTTCACTACTATTTTCAAGTAAAAGATGAGGAGCGATCGCTCTACCACTCACCAGGAGTGCTCTACTACTTACCAGAAGGGGTCACTCCTCCAAAACACATCCGTAGTGCTTTAATAGAATGTATTCTAGAAAAAAAGTTTTGAAACCTTCAATATTAAACAAATGCGCCCTGCTGGAATCGAACCAGCCTTAAAGCGAATTATGAGCTCGCTGCCTCCCCAATCGGCCAAAGGCGCCTATCCTTAATTATATATTAACCAGTCTGAGAAAGATCAAGTTATCTTAATTATATACAATTAATCTTTAGATAGTCAAGTAATATCTAAGTTAAAAGTTTATAAATTACTTAGATTAGTTAACCTATACTGTATCATACTACTATATCATAAAAAAAATAAAATCATACCTCAGATAAAAAAACTATGAATTCTAGTATTTACCTGACTCTAGGTCTGCTGGCTTTAATGTTTGGCGCTGGTTTAAGTAGTGCTTCTTGGGGATTTAAACTGGGTAGAGAAGCTTTAAAAGGAATTACTCAACCAGATACTCGTCCCACTAATAATTTAACAGGTGCTCAAGGTAATTTAAATCGTCGAGAAGAACTAGTTTTTCTAAAAGAGGGCAAAATTATTAGCAATGTAAAAAACATTATTATAAATGGTGGAGTAGTAGAGGAAAACACTGCTAAAGAAGACTCCCAGGATAAACTTGGTAAAACAAAGTCTAATCAAACAACCCAGACTAAGCAAACCTTTCCAATTATCAGTAGTGATGCTGGGGTAGTGTTGGAAGTGAATAATGTGCGTAGGTGGGGTAACTCTCTAGTCTTGGATGTTAATTTAAAAAATCAAGGAGACAGAGCTGTAAGATTCTTATACAGTTTTTTGAATATTACAGATGAACAAGGAAGATTACTTAGCGCTAGTACAGAGGATTTACCAGGAGAACTCCCACCAAATACTAGAAGATATTATGGCATTATTACAATCCCGGTTACTTTGTTAAATAATGCTAAAGAACTTTCCCTAGAACTTACAGATTATCCAGATCAAAAGTTAAATTTGAAAATATCTAAAATTAAAATAGATTAATTTTATTTTTAATTTTTTCTGTAAAATCAAGTCTTATTAATTAGCAATCATAAAAATGGTTTTTTCTTTCAAATTTCTCCCTATTTCCTCTTCCCTACAATTTTGATTGTGGGTATTCAAAATAGATATAATATATAGGATAAGGACTTACACAGAGGAACCCAGAAACACGATTTTTTCATAGATGTCTATTCTTAAAAATAATGATTTATCCTAAAAATATGGTGACTTTGCGTAACTGCTAAAGATATTACAATTAAAAATGCAACTGTACCTGAGAATTTAAACATAGTATATTTTAATATAAAAAACTTTGTAGGTCTAAGGCAAAATCAATGGTAGTAAATTTAGGAAAGCATTGACTTAATCAGAGAATAACGATATAATCTTCCAGGAAGAATACTATTAGAGTCTGAAACTCAGTGGTATGGTTATGAATTGGTATTAGCGGATATATTTTTTTTCCATCTTCTCAGAGTTGTTATAGCTGGGGTCATATAATTAGATATGCTATTAAGTCTTTTAAGCTTTGATTGCTGGAAGTGTGATTTGTCTATAGATAACTTATGAGATGCAAGTATAAATCTGAAAAAATGTGGTTAGCTTAACCGTTAATATCTGTTGAGGTCTTGCTGCAGGCAGTTCCGGTAGAAGCAGGAAGTAAACATTAAAATGTCACAAAAGTGACATTTTATATCAGTTCTATGAATCAGATGCCAGGCTTAGATCTACTGTCACGACTTTTGTTAGTATTTTTACTAATTACTATTAATGCTTTTTTTGTGCTGGCAGAATTTTCTATTGTTTCTGTGCGAAGGTCACGCATTAATCAATTAGTAGATGCAGGTGATGTTCAAGCAAAAATTGTTCAGCAACTTCAACTACGTATAGAACGACTTCTCTCAACAACTCAGTTAGGTATTACTTTATCTAGTTTTGCTTTAGGTTGGATTGGTGAAGAAACTATGGCAGTAATTGTTAGAGAAGCTATAGTAGAGTTACCAATACCTATCCATATTCGTCAAGTGATCGCTCACTCCGTAGCTATTCCTATTGTTACCTTTTTTATTTTGGCTTACCTGCAAATAGTACTAGGAGAATTATTCCCAAAGTCAGTAGCACTAATCTATTCAGAACAGTTATCTAGATTATTAGGGCCCCTGAGTATAGTCATCTCTCGTTTTTTTAATCCATTTATTTGGGCTTTAAATCAATCTACTCGTTGGTTATTAAAACTTGTGGGAATTAGATATACTGGTAGTGCCTGGAAAGCACCTGTTACTCCAGAAGAATTGCAATTAATTATCTCTACTTCTAGTGAATCAACAGGTTTAGAAGCAGAAGAACGACAACTACTTAATAATGTATTTGAACTTGGGGAAGTATTAGTTGTAGAAATTATGGTTCCACGGACAAATATAGATACTATTTATAGTACAGCTACTTTTCAAGATTTGTTAGATGAAATTCAGGTATCTGGTCATTCCAGATATCCTGTCATTGGTGAATCCATAGATGATATTCAAGGTATTATTGATTTTCAAGAACTACTCAAACCTTTAGGGCAAGGATTATTATCTCCACAAACTTCTATTTTTCCTTGGGTTCGCCCTGCAAGATTTGTTTCTGAACAAACTTATCTGAATGAATTACTATCATTGATGCAACGAATGCGTCAAATTCGAAATTGTCCTCAGCACTCAGAAATGGTAATAGTAGTAGATGAGTTTGGTGGAACTTCTGGATTGATTACACGAGAGGACTTGATTTCTGAAATTATTAGTGGTGATAGTCATGAAGTAACAGATACTGAAGAATTTGACTTACAAATGTTAGATGATAATACATTTATTGTACAGGCACAGTTAAGTGTTGAAGAAGTAAATAAATTATTAAATTTAGATTTACCAATAACTGAGGATTATCATACTTTGGGAGGTTTTTTGATTTATCAACTGCAAAAAATTCCCACTCAAGGAGAGAAGTTGCGCTACAAAAATCTTGAATTTACTGTTATCTCTGCTGAAGGTCAGCGTCTAGATCAAATCAATATTTCTCAATTAGAGGATTTAGAACCTGAGCAAACTTTTAATCTAGTTTTAGAAGATCAAGTAGGGGAAAAAGTAAATCTAATTCCATCAGATGAACTAATTGATAATTTCTCTTCTCAACTAGACGTTGATAGTCATGATATTAATTAATCAGGACTTACGCAGGTACGCCATATATAGCATACTATCATCTTGAATTGTCAATACTATAATTAGTTTTTTTTGATAGATATTACTTTTAATATCTATTAAAATAAGGTTACAAATTGTTAAATTAATTTGCTAAAAATCTTTAATTATTAGACAATAATGACATGATTATATTAGTTTCAAAAAAACATGAATTTTAATTTTGTTGTAACTCGTCAATATTTACTTAAATCTCACACAAATTTTACAATAACGCTCCTTAGCAAAACATCTAGAAAATATTAGCCATGATACAATAAATCGTTATTTAAGATATTAGTCTTTAAATTCACAAGATTTATGGCCAAATGTTAAAGAAGAATTGGATTCAAATACAGCAGCTTATTTGATTTTTGATGACACAGTAATTAATAAAAAGTATGGATATAATATTGATAGCGTAGCTCCTCTGAAAGAGGCGCTTACACGACGAAAATATAGTGGTAATGAACATAAAGTTATTCGTGGGATAGGAATAGTTAATTGTATATATTTTAACCCTCAAAATGAACAATTGTGGATTATAGATGATAGGATTTATGACCCAGATATTGACAAGAGAACAAAAATAGATCATGTTGAATAAATGATACTTGATGCCATAAACAATCAGAAAATACCATTTAAAACAGTATTAATGGATAGCTGGTATGCAACACAAAGATTAATGGGATTAATAGATAATTTAGGGAAAATTTATTATTGTCCTTTAAAAAGTAATCGCGCGCGTTGATGATACAGGTCGCGATCGAAACATACAACAAAGTTCAAGATTTAAATTGGAATGAAGCTGAAAAATCTTCAGGGAAAAGAGTTAAAATTCAAGGCTTTCCACGAGAGAAAAAAGTAAAAATATTTTGGGCTACTGTGTCTGCCAACAGAACAGAATATATTGTTACTAATGACCTAAATCAATCATCACTCTTATGACGTAGAGTTTGAATCTCAAACTTGATGGTAAATTGAAGAATTTCATGCTCTTATTTAAGCAATTGACAGGTTTAGGATTTTGTTAGTGTCGTCTGGGAATAATTCAAAAGAATCATATTGCTTATGCAATGTTAGTGTGGAACTTCTTAAAAAGATTTGCTTCTAAAATAGGCAAAAGTATTTATCAAGTTAAGCACGGATTATTATCAAAATATCTAACGGACCAATTGAAACATCCTTCAATTAAAATGAAGGTTATTTCACTTGAACTACTATTGGTTTTTTGAATAAAAACAGTTAGGCGATCGCGGAGCGTGGCGTTAGCCGTATCCCATGAGACTATAGTGAAGTTCGTCGAAATTGTCATGGGCTATATATAATGTCTTTGCGTAAGTCCTGTTAATATTATATATAGCAATCCTATTCTTAAAAAGTGGCAAGATTTTTGACATAAATAAAATAGGATTGCTATCGTAATTTTCAGGTCTTTGAACCACATTCCTTTTGTCGTGAGGAATGTAGGGTTTGATCACTATTACTTATACTTGAAGAAAACTATAATAATAAAAAATTATTATTAACTTTCTTTGAATAAGAAATCAACCATTTTCTGATTTATTCAGCAAATCCTACATAATGATTTAGGATTGCTATACTTGATCTAGCTTGCTTTATAATGTTCAACTTCGATAGTTGTATGAACATTTCCTCGTGGAAAAAAATCACCTTTAATTTTCACTTCTAAAGGATCGCAAGCTGCTACAAAGTCATCTAAGATTTGATTAACTGATTCTTCATGGGAAATGTAGCGATCGCGATAACTGTTGATATATAACTTTATAGCTTTTAACTCGACTACTCGTTCATTAGGAATATATTTGATATAAACTGTAGCAAAATCTGGATAGCCAGAAAAAGGACATTTACAGGTAAATTCTGGTAAGCTAATATTTATCTCATAACGTCGTCCTATACGAGGATTTGGAAAAGTAATTAACTCTCCCTCTACTATATTCCGCTCTCCATATTTAAGTTCTTGCATATTTGAGTCTTGAAATAGTTCATTGTTAAGTTTCATAGTAATTCTATAGATATTAATCAAACAAAATTCAACTATTTAGAAATAGAATTTATCTAAATATATTTTTTATTGTGACTTGACAAATTTATGTTTTTTTGGTAATTTTTTTGCCAGTAAAAGTACTAGGAATGAGGATTTTATGATCTATACAAGTTAAATTGCTGAAACTCCATATCATCTGAGTTTTTTCAAAAAAATTTTGGACTTTATTTAATTCTCATTCCACGTATTTAGGACACGGACATTTCTTGACATCCTTCCCGGCCTAAAGGCACTGGGTAACAACCGAGCCGTAGCCCCTCGGTGGGTTGACATTTCACAGGCTGCTGCTACTTTGGTAGTAGTCTGGCTGCTGGCATCAATGTCCGTTTTTGTCTCGGTATGCCCACCCGCAACTAATATATTTCTTGTGAACTAAAAAGCATGACAACATAGCCTGTGAAAAAAATCAACTAAAAAGTCCCCCGCTTATGGGCGAGGCTTTAAACCCAATTTTTCGGTAAATGCTATTGGGGAAAAATTGTCACGCTGAAAACGCAGTCAGGAATTACTTTTAACTTTTAACTTGTTAGTATTACTTAGTAAAATAATGCCAAATCCTAGCACATCTAGTCAAATTAGACCTAATTCAGAAAATAACTACTCTCCATCTGTACCTATTTCTTTATATAGAGAAGCTAGAGCTGAAATACAAGCAACTCAAATCAAGCTAGAATCGCTCAAAGTTCATAATGAACAGTTAATCCAAGAGAATCAAAAACTTAGAAAAGAAATTGAAAAAGTTATTAACTCTGCAATACAGTTGCAAGAAGCTTTGAATACTGCCCAGTCAGTCATCCAGGTAGTTCAACCGCAAATAACTTATTTTCCTGACTCTCAATCTAGGATTAATACTGTTAGTTCTAATTATTTAAGTTCTGATTTCCAGGTAGATTCTCCTGAAATATCACATCCTTCTCCTTCTCTACCATTTACGGAACCTAGAGCAAAAGAACCCAATTTTCCAGAACATTTATTTACAGAAGAACCAGACAAAAGTCGCTACAGTAGATTTACCAGTAGTACACAAGTATCTAATTTGAAAGGAATATTGTTAGTAGTTGCTTTGTGTTTGATTGTAATTACTGCATTTTGTGTTGGCTATTTGGTAATGGGACCAAAATTCAATCAGCGATAGAACTCTGTTCAGATTTGTTACCAAAAAAATGGGTTTAAAGCTCCGCCTTTCTAGCAAAGAGAAAAAGCCTCTTTTAAAAAGAGGCTTATTGATTTTGTACTTTTTTTGGAGAAAAAACTGTTTTTGCAGTCTGTTTTGCTTAATCACTTCAACTTATTTTTCTGAAGAACAAATTAACCGTTTTCCGAATGAGGTTTAATGGCTTGCTCTAACCTTTGATTCGTTTTCACTCAAGTTCCTAAGCCAATCTTAATTTCCCCTAATTCCCAAAACACATTTTTTGTTGTTTTTCATAGGGCAGATGTCCATAATTTCCCAAACATCCCAGGAAAGCTTGTAGCTTTATACGAATTTTATCAATATTTGCTACAAATGACTAGGGGATTTTTTAGGAGTCAATAGTTAAGATTCAGGAGTCACAATGAATGGCTTCAATACTATTTTTAGGTCATAAATTACAGCGTTTTCTGTTGTTATAAGGTACACCTACACGGGTGAGATGCCCGCACTATATAATTTTTACCATTTACCCTGTACATCATTTGCTCCTTATCTGCTGTATCTTTTTTCTCAAATAGACAATGGCACAGTACCTAAGAAGCTCTCGAGGACTCTCATCCATCACCAGACAATTAGCAGTTCTATGGGAGTGAAATTTTTTGAGACATATTTTCAGTTGTTTTTTAGGGCTTTCCTGATTTCTTTACGAGTGGGTCGTCTTTTTTTTTACTACTCTAATGAAAACCCCCTGCTCTTCAGGGCGGAGAGTATCAATCACAAGAAATGTGAAGCTAATAAACTAAGCTAAAATATACTCATAATCCCACCACTGAAGCCGTGGGACAATCTAACTTAAACTAACCATTTGTTACTATCACCCTTTTTATACCTGAAAGCTGAAGGGTCAATTATTGCTTGGACTGCTTCATGAAACCTATACAAACCTAGACAGGCTTGCTGTTCAATTCCTGCTTCAACCAAGGGAGACGGCTCCTTCTTATCCACAGGCGTTCACCGATAAGCTATCGGCATTTTTTGTCCAATTTTCGAGATTGATTGACCCATTCAAGTCCCTGTCCATAACTTGCCCACAATTTTGACAATGATCAACCCTTTCACAT
>JAKQYF010000016.1:0-22626 GCA_023356535.1 Trichodesmium sp. MAG_R03
GCCAGCAGCGTTTTTTGCTGGTTTGTGGGGTGTAATTCAGTTTTGAATCCTAGTATCATAAAACAGATAATTCCAGATTTTAAGAGATCATCTCAGATTTTAGCCAACAGTTACAAACCCTCCCTTGAAAGAATCTCTTAAATGCTTCACCTAAGTTTATGAAAGCATATTGATAGACCCTAGAGGACAAGTTTTTCATCCAAGGATAAAGAGGTTTTGTGTGCTTGGTAAAAACTTCTCTCAACTTACGAGCATTGGGTTTATAACCATTTTTATAAGGGGCATTCCACAAGCTTCAACCCCAGTTATAACACCATCTGGTATAACCAGCGTGTTGAGCCATCAGGGTTTTCTGTTTGTTATTGAGTTTTAGCTTTGTACGAATTGACTTGTACATAATTTCTAGCCCTTTTTTAAATTGACGACTGTATTTTCTCAGGCCAGAGAGAGCTATCAAATTATACTGTGTTATCACCTAAATTGTCAACCAGGTCAAAGCTCTACATCATATTCATCGGTATCTATCAGTTGAGCTATTGTTTCTGTGGAAACTGCTTCTTCTTGCTCGACTAACACTCTGAGAACTCCTAACTCAATTTCTGACAAACCCTTAACTACCATTTTTTCCCACAAACTGTGGTAATTTTCTTCTAAACTGGGAGGCAGATCCCGCCTTCTCCCATCCTCCCCTTCCCAATACTGCCCTCTGTGTTCTCCCCCCTTCCCAATACTACCCTCTGTGTTCTCCCCCTTCCCAATACTGCCCTCTGTGTCCCCCCTTCCAAAGAGGGGTTAGGGGGGATAAACCCAGCTAAGACCCGACTCAAATACATAAAATTATTCCCACTTTCAGCCACCAACTCTTGACAAAATTCTGCCTCACTCTGATAATTTTGAGCAACCCAGGATTTAATATTTGCTCCGACTTCCAGAATAGCCAAATTCAGAGCTTTTCTTGGTTACACAGAAAAGGTTGTAAATGATGATGGTGAAGATTTAACGAATGTACCAACTCGAATTACTTCACTTCTGGAATATGAAACTTTCTTTGGACTTGCTAAACCCACTGGAATTCAAGTTACGACCAATGCTGCAGATGAGATAACCAATGTAGGTATTACACCACCTATATTTTTAATGTATTATGCTTTGCAGATGTTTTTTAATAACGGTGGTGGGGCTTGTTATATTGTTTCAGTTGGTTCATATCCTGATGGAGATAAAAACAAAGCTGATTTTGAGCTTGGTTTAGCAGCTTTAAAGAAAGAAGACGAACCTACTTTAATATTGTTAAGTGATGCTGCTAACTTAACCACGATTGATGATTATTATGACCTTTGTAAACAAGCTTTAGCACAATGTAAAACATTACAGGATAGGTTTGGTGTCTTTGATGTTGTTCAGCCAAAGCCTAGAATTCGAACAGAGGAGGATGTTAATACTTTCCGAGATGCAGTTAGTTCAGACTACCTAAACTATGGCGCTGCCTACTACCCCTACTTGCAAACATCACTGAACTATTATTATACCGATAATTTTGTAACTTTTGTAGGCAAGCCAACATTAACATTAGATCAAATCAAAGATGGCCAAGGCGCTCTCTACAACGCAATTAAAGCAGAAATATCTAAAAAGCGAATCATCTTACCTCCTAGTTCTGCCATAGCAGGAGTTTATGCCAGGGTGGACCGAGACCGAGGGGTTTGGAAAGCACCCGCTAATGTCAGTTTGGCCTCAGTCACAGCTCCCACAGTCAAAATTACCAACAAAGAGCAAGAAGACCTCAACGTCGATGCCACTGCAGGTAAATCAATCAATGCTATTCGTTATTTTACAGGGAAAGGAGTCTTAGTTTGGGGTTCCAGAACATTAGCAGGTAACGACAACGAATGGCGTTATGTACCAGTGCGCCGACTATTCATTTACGTCGAAGAGTCAGTGAAAAAAGCCACAGAATTTGCGGTTTTTGAACCTAATGTTAGCACAACATGGCTCAAAGTCAAATCTATGATCGAAAGTTTCTTAGAGGGGTTATGGCGACAAGGAGCATTAGCAGGTAGCACTGCAGAACAAGCATTCTTTGTGAATGTGGGATTAGGTGTAACTATGACATCACAAGATATCCTGGAAGGACGAATGAATGTAGAAATAGGTTTAGCGGCAGTACGTCCCGCGGAATTTATTATTCTGAAGTTCTCCCATAAATTACAGGAAGCATAATTTCAGTTATTAGTTATCAGTATAGGGGTTAGGGGGATCTGTCGCAGCGTACTCGTAACACAAGCATCCTGCTGGTTACAGGATAGAAGCCTGTGGTACCTGGTCATACAAGCATCCTGGTTATTACAGGATAGAAGCCTGTGTTACGAAAATTACTAGACAAAATTTTTGCCTCACTAACTCCGAAATTGCTGTAAATTCTCTCAAATATCTCTAAAAGAAAAACTAAGGAATTAATTATGGTTAATTATAAAACTCCCAATGTTTATATCGAGGAAATTTCTAAATTGCCTCCCTCAGTGGCGGGTGTTGCTACAGGAATTCCTGCTTTTCTTGGTTATACGGCAAAGGTTATACAAAATGATGGTGAAGATTTAACGCGTGTGCCAACTCGAATTACTTCAATTTTTGAGTATGAAGAGCTGTTTGGAAATGCTGAACCAGCTAAGTTTGAAATTCAAGAGACTGCAGATGGAATTTCAATTAGTAATATGGCTGATGTTGTCGAGGTTAAGTATTTAATGTATTATGCCTTGCAGATGTTTTTTAATAATGGTGGAGGCCCTTGTTATATTGTTTCGGTTGGTACATATAGTGATAGTGGTGCGGATAAGGAGCAATCTCATTTTGAAAAAGGTTTAGCAGCTTTAAAGAAAGAAGACGAACCTACTTTAATATTGCTTAGTGATGCTGCTAATTTACCTTTGGGTGCTCGTAGCAAACCCACTGATTATTATGACCTTTGTCAAAAAGCTTTGGCACAATGTAATACATTACAGGATAGGTTTGCTGTCTTTGATGTTGTTCAGGTAGACCCTAAAATTCAAACAAAGGATGATGTTGATAATTTCCGAAATGGAATTGGTCAAGAATACCTGAACTATGGCGCTGTTTATTACCCCTACTTGCAAACATCACTGAACTATCATTATACTGGTGATTCTGTAACTGTTGAACCTTTTTCTCATAAATTTGAACACAAAACTGATACAAATGCTCTGATAGTCAGTTATACAGGAGAAATATCAGATACGCCGGCAGTGGCTATAAATGACGATTATAGTTACATTAAAGCCACAAGCGGAAATACTCCTGCTCTAACAGTAGAATACAAAGAAGCAGAGAAAACTGTAGCCACTCTCATAACAGCATGGGGAACAACAGATCCTAAAGGTAATTTTGACATCAAGCAAAACGCTGCTGACGGAGATATTATAGACACCAGTGGTAACAAATATCTCGCTCCTGGAACTTTGTGGTTTTACGAGGATTCAGGTCTTGTAGTCACTCATGTAGGAGCAGAAGGGGATAAACCAAAGGTAAATATTGTCACTAACGATACTGATACATTAGAAATTACGGTTACTAAAAATACTCTAGAAATAAAATTAAAATCAGGTAGTTCAACAACAGTAAGGGATATCATTGAACAATGGAGAATAACATATCCCAAAGGCAATTTTGACATCGCGCCAAATGATGACAGTACCGCTGGGGACACTGCGATTGAGACACCTACTGATGGTGAACAAGAACTCACTTCTAAAACTTTGCGATTTTACGACCAAATTTCAGGTCTTATATTCACTCATATAGAAGGAGGAGATGAGAGTCAACCAGAGGTAACTATTGCAGAGGGTGACCTAGGCATTACAGTTACTAAAAAGACTCTAACTATACAAAAATTAACTTCAACAACAGTACAGGAAGTAATTGAGGCCTGGAACGCAAAATATGACAGAAAGTATTTTGACATCAAGCCAAACGCTGCTAATATTACAGCTATTACAGGTGCCAATAATACAGATGAGTTGACACCCGGATTTTTGAGTTTCTACACAGATGATGCTATTGCAGTTACTCATATAGCAGCAAATAATAGTATATCACCTAAGATAAATATTAAGCCTGTTGCTATTGATTTTGAAATTGGTGCTACAAAAGAGCTAACAATAAAATTAAAGGAAACTTCACCAAGAGCAGTTAAGGTCATCAATACATGGAAGGAATGGAAAAATAAAAATAATGCTGAGAACTTTGAACTAGCTCCAGACGGTACTGGTATGAAGATTGTAGAAACAACAAACAGTATGTCACTCACTCCTATAGTAATGAGAGCTTACAGAACAGCCCCTAATGGTCTTGCAATTACTCATAAAGGGGGAGATGGTGATACACCAAGTGTAACTATTACTGAAGGTGATAGTAGAAACAGAGACATTCAACCTAATGCTAACAACATTACAATAACAATCACAGCAGGCCAAGTAACAACGGTACAAGATATCCTTGACGAATGGGGAGGTGTCGGCGATGATGATAAACATGGTTTTGAACTAAAGCAGGATGGTGATGGCAGTACCGCTGTAAAAGCGCTTGAGGAAACATATCTCATATCTCCCCCATTGCCCTTGTGGTATTACAAAACTGCTAATACAGGTTTGTATAATGACATTAAATCAGAAATATCTAAAAAGCGAGTCATCTTACCTCCTAGTTCTTCCATGGCAGGAGTTTATGCCAGGGTAGACCGAGACCGAGGGGTTTGGAAAGCACCTGCTAATGTCAGTTTGGCCTCAGTCACAGCTCCCATGGTCAAAATTACCAACAAAGAACAAGAAGACCTCAACGTTGATTCCACTGCAGGTAAATCTATCAATGCTATTCGTTATTTTACAGGCAAAGGAGTGCTAGTTTGGGGAGCCAGAACATTAGCAGGTAACGACAATGAATGGCGTTATGTACCAGTGCGCCGACTATTCATTTACGTCGAAGAGTCAGTGAAAAAAGCCACAGAATTTGCGGTTTTTGAACCTAATGTTAGCACAACGTGGCTCAAAGTCAAATCTATGATCGAAAGTTTCTTAGAGGGGTTATGGCGACAAGGAGCATTAGCAGGTAGCACTGCTCAACAAGCATTTTTTGTAAATGTGGGACTTGGTGTAACTATGACATCACAGGACATCCTGGAAGGACGAATGAATGTAGAAATAGGTTTAGCGGCAGTACGTCCTGCAGAATTTATTATTCTCAAGTTCTCCCATAAATTACAGGAAGCATAATTTCAGTTATCAGTTGTCAGTTATCAGTATATCTAGAGATTAGCTGGTGACAGGCAACTATTTCAGTTATCAGTAGTCAAAAGTCAAAAGTCATGCATTAAGATTTTATAGACTCAGAACCAGGAAAAATCAAACAGATAAAAGCATGAAAAACAGTATTTCACAGCGCTTTTTCTTTAAGTAGGCCACAAAGTAGAGACGTTGCATGCAACGTCTCTACAGGGTTATCCTTTTTTATATGGTTCATTGACTTGAAAAATGCTGTATAATCAATAATATTTATGGATAATTAAGGATCAAAAAATTCTGTCCATTATCCTGGATATTCTTTCTTTATTATTGCCTGTTAGAAAAATCTGAAAAAATTAGTTAAGTAAAACATCAAACTATGGTCAAGATTTATAAAACTCCTAACGTTTATATTGAGGAAATTTCTACATTACCTCCTTCAGTGTCAACTGTATCCACAGCTATTCCGGCTTTTATTGGTTATACTGAAAAAGCTATAGATGGAAAAAAGAATTTAACGAATAAACCTACTGTAATTACTTCTTTACTGGAGTATGAAACTTTCTTTGGAAAAGCTGAACCTACTTCTTTGAATGTTAGGGCCAGCGAAGATGAAATTTATGTTGAACCAAGTCCTGATTTCAAATATTTAATGTATTATGCCTTACAAATATTTTTTGATAATGGTGGTGGGAATTGTTATATTGTTTCAATTGGTTCATATACAGGAAGCAAGAGGAAACAAGATTTTGAGAAAGGTTTGGATGTTCTAGAACAAGAAGATGAACCTACTTTAATTTTGCTGACTGATGCAACTAATGTAGCAGAGGATCCAACTGATTATTATAACCTTTGTCAACAAGCGTTGGCACAATGTAATAAGTTACAGGATAGGTTTGGTATTTTTGATGTTTTAGACGGTAGTTCGGGTGAATATAATGAGCAGACAATTACTGATTTTCGCAACAGAATTGGTCAAAATTATTTAAAATATGGTGCATCTTATTATCCCTATTTACAAAGTTCACTGAACTATTATTACACTGATGATTCTGTCATGGTTGAATCTGAAAAATCATATTTTGAATCGATATTTCAAGGTCTGAAAATTAATTATACAGGAAGCAGCTCAGATGAACCTAAAGTAAAAGTACAAATTACTCGGAATGATGAATCTACTCAAGGTATAGATTTTTTGATTAGTGACGACAAGATTCTAGAAATAAAAATTCAACCAGACACAGAGACAACTACTACAGAGGAAATTATTACAGCATGGGATGGATGGCAAGTCAATTCCGGAAGTGATGAACAGGAAGACAGGCCTAAAAGTTTTGATATTGAATCTAGTGTTAATACTATCAAAACACAAGCACTGACTCCCTTAAATGCAGACTTTGAATTAGGGGTTGAAGGTCTGAAAATAATTTATACGGGAAGCAACTCAGATGAACCCAAACTAAAAATTATTCGTAATGATACTGAGAATATAGGTTTTCATATTACTGATAATAATACTCTAGAAATAAAAATCAAAAGACAAGAGTACACAAGAGTAGGAGAAATTATTACAGCATGGAATCAATGGACAGGCGATCGTCAAAATTTTCAGATCAACTTAGGTGATGAAGGAAATAATAGTTATATACCAAATGAACTAGAAACACCTCAAACCCTAACTTGCTTACCTACAATGAACTTTGAATCAACAGTTGAAGGTCTGAAAATAAGCTATGCGGGAAGCAACTTAGATGAACCTGGAGTGAGAATTATTCGTAGCGATAATAATGATATAGATTTTGAGACGACTGATGACAAAATTCTCGTAATAAAAATCAAAGCAGAAGGCGATACAAGTGTAGGAGATATTATCGCAGCATGGCTGCAGAAAGGAACAAGTTGTCAGGGTTTTAATATTGAAGCAGGTAATATCCAAACTAAAATAACTACTCCCTTAAAATCCTACTTTGAATCAACGGTTGAAGGTCTAAAAATTAGTTATAGGGGGAGTAAGTCAGATAGACCTAAAGTAAAAATTACTAAGGAAAACGGGGGTGGAGAAGTAAATTTTAACACTGATGGTAAGACCCTAACAATAATAATCAAAGCAGAAGGCAAAACAACTGTACAAGAGGTTATCACAGCATGGAATGAATGGGAAGATGAACGGCAAAATTTTGAAATTAGTTCAGGTGGTGGTAATGAAGTCGGAGTAAATGAAGCAACATTTCTGCCCCTCTTGAAATCCTTATTAAGGTTTTACAGAACAGAACCTAATGGTATTATAGTCACTCATCAAGGGAGAGAGGATAGAAGACCTGAAGTAGAGATTACTCCAGGTATCAGTAATGATATATCTTTTGGGATTACAGATTTAACCCTAGAAATAAAAATCAAAAAAGAAGGAGACACAACTGTAGAAGAAATTACCACAGCATGGGATGAATGGCAACAGGAAACCAATAAAAAGAATTTTGAGATCGAGCAAGACGGTGATGGTAGTGCTGATGTAGTTCCATTATCGACTAAAGAATTAGGGGACCATCCCTTATGGTATTATAAAATTGACAATACAGATTTTTATAATAGAGTCAAGACAGAAATAGAAAAAGAGCGAGTCATGTTACCTCCTAGTGGTGCTGTCGCTGGAGTGTATGCTTCAGTAGATAGGGATAGAGGTGTTTGGAAAGCACCCGCTAATGTTAGTTTGGCATCAGTTATTGGTCCCAGAATTAAAATTAACAATGAATTACAAGAGAACCTGAATGTCCATGCTACAGGTAAGTCTGTCAATGCTATTCGCAGTTTTACAGGTAAAGGAACTTTAGTTTGGGGTGCAAGGACATTAGCAGGTAATGATAATGAATGGCGTTATATACCTGTGCGTCGATTATTCAATTATATTGAAGAATCACTCAAAAAATCCACAGAATTTGCTGTTTTTGAATCTAACAATACCATTACCTGGCTCAAAGTCAAGTCTATGAGTGAAAATTTTTTAGAGGGGTTATGGCGACAAGGAGCCCTTGCAGGTAGCGCTCCCGAACAAGCCTTTTTTGTGAATGTGGGACTGGGTACAAGTATGACACAAGAGGATATTTTAGAAGGACGAATGATTATAGAAATAGGTATTGCAGCGGTTCGTCCCGCAGAGTTTATTATCCTAAGATTCTCCCATAAATTACAAGAAGCTTAACGAAGTCAGAAGTCAGAAGTCAGAACTCAAAAGTAAGAAAAAAAGTCAAAATTCAAAAGTCAGAATTTAAGAAAGTTAAAAGTTAATAGAGTAACTCTCACTTCTGATTTCTGTAAAACTGTATCGTCTTCCTAAATTTCCTCAAGTGTTTTTCAAATTTGAAAACTAAGCAAAAACTCACGATTTAATTATGGTAACATATAAGACTCCCAACGTTTATGTTGAAGAAATTTCTACATTACCTCCCTCAGTTGCTAGTGTATCTACAGCAATTCCTGCTTTTATTGGTTATACCGATCCAAAAACTCAAGAAGAGTTAATCAATAAACCTACTCTAATTCGTTCTCTTCTAGATTATGAAACATTTTTTGGCAAAGCTGAACCAACAAAGTTTGAAATCAAAGAGAGCGCTGATAAAATTTGGATCTCTGAAATTGCTGACCTCCAGTATTTAATGTACTATGCTTTGCAGATGTTTTTTGATAACGGTGGAGGTGGTTGTTATATTGTTTCTATTGGTACCTACCAAGAAAATACACCACAAAAACTCATCGAAAATTTTGAGGAAGGTTTAGATGTTTTAGAAACAGAAGACGAACCTACTTTAATTTTGCTGACTGATGCTACTAATTTAGATAGTGAAAACGATTATAAGAGTTATTATAACCTTTGTCAACAAGCTTTGGCACAATGTAATAAATTAAAGGACAGGTTTGCTATCTTTGATGTTCTGGAAAAGAATAATAGCAACGATCGACCAATAGGAGAAATTGATAAATTCCGAGAAGAAATAGGTACACTGTATTTAAAATACGGCGCAGCTTACCATCCCTACTTGCAAACTTCCCTAAACTATTATTACACAGATGATTCTGTAAGTATTGACCCTTTTTATAACCAACGCTTTGAATACAGAGGTAATGATGATTGTCTGATAGTTAATTATACTGGAAGTAAGTCAGATCGACCAAAAGTTAATATTACTATTCACTGTGACCAGGAAGAAGGTGTTAAATTTAAAATTAAAGGCGATCGCGATGAAATTCTCAGAATCAAAGTCAAACAAGACTGCAACAGTGTAGACAAAATTGTTGAGGCATGGAAAAGTCATAGTCCCAAAAAGACTTTTGAGGTTAGGAAGAATGGTAATTGTTGTGGTTGTATATGTAAAGTCGATCCTGCCCAAAAACTTGACCTCCTATATTTAAGGATATATAGAACTAAACCTAATGGTCTGGTAGTTGCCCATCACGGAACAAAGAATTATGAACAAGAAGTAGATATTAAAGTAACTATTACTATTAACAATGAGGAGCAGAGGAAAGTTGCAGATTTTGAAGTGAGTGATAATTCTATTACTATTAAACTCAGAGAAGAAAGTACAAAAGTAGCAAAAATCCTGAAAGAATGGAAAAACTGGCAAAAAGAAAATAGCGATCGCAACTTTAGCCTGAAGCAAGACGGTGATGGTAGTGCCAATGTAGATTCACCAGTCTCTAATGAACCTCTCGTTCAGCCACAATTATGGTATTATCAGTTTGACAATACAGAATTGTATAACAAAGTTAAAACAGAGATAGATAAACAGCGAGTCATATTACCTCCTAGTCCCGCTATAGCAGGAATATATGCCACAGTAGACAGAGAGCGAGGTGTTTGGAAAGCACCTGCTAATATAAGTTTATCATCAGTTACAGGTCCCACAATTAAAATTAACGACGAAGGGCAGGAAGACCTAAATGTTCACTTTACAGGTAAATCAATTAATGCTATTCGCACTTTTACCGGGAAAGGCACCTTAGTTTGGGGTGCAAGAACATTAGCAGGTAACGATAATGAATGGCGTTATGTCTCTGTGCGCCGACTCTTCAATTTTCTCGAAGAATCAATTCAAAAAGCTACCAGTTTTGCTGTTTTTGAATCTAACAACAGTATTACCTGGTTGAAAGTCCAATCCTTAATCGAAATTTATTTGGAGGGGTTATGGCGACAAGGAGCGCTTGCAGGTAGCGCTCCCGACCAAGCTTTCTTTGTAAATGTAGGACTAGGTACAAGTATGACACAACAGGATATTTTAGAAGGACGAATGATTGTAGAAATAGGTATTGCACCAGTTCGTCCCGTAGAGTTTATTATTCTCAGATTTTCTCATAAATTACAGGAGGCATAGTTTGAATAATTAACAATTAAGAATTAATCGTTACTTCTGCTTTTGAAGAATAAAATTAACTAAAAATAAGTTTTTTTTCTGTAGTTTTTTAGTAAAATTAATCGTAAGATTAAGTAAGGCAAACATTCAAATCAAGGAACAATGAATCATGGCAACTACACCAGACGAAATCAAGACTAGTTATCCCCTACCAGTATTTTTCTACCGAGTCACCATAGGGGATGATGACTCTCATGCATTCTCAGAAGTATCAGGACTAAGCATCGAATACGAAACTATTACCTATAGAGATGGCCTAAGTTATAAAGAAGGGGCAAAGTATATGCCAGGATTAGATGCAGCTGTTAACTTAACCCTCAAAAAAGGTATTGTCAGAGCAGATAGTTATTTGTTGAACTGGATTAATACAATTAACTTAAATACTGTAGAAAAGCGCGATCTTAAGATTGACTTATTAGATGAAGCAGGTGAAGCGGTTGTCTCTTGGACAGCACTAAATGCTTTCCCCAAGAAATTAGAGGCACCATCATTCAATGCTACTAGCAACGAAGTTGCCATCGAGAGTTTAGAATTAATGGCTAATAGTCTCAAAGTTGACTATCCAGGATAATTCTTAAATTCTACTAATAATATCAGGAATTGCAGACCCAAAGAAGAAACCAGGTTTATTGCCCTGATTATTGTTTTTCCTTCTCACTAAGCTTCCTCCCTCGACCCGGTTTATGGGTAAGTCCTAGTAATATTAAGAAACCGGGTTGATGGCAGGTAGATATTAGTATGGTGGGGCATTTTAGACAAACCCGGTTTCTGTTTTCTTATACCGATACTACCGGATTTGATATAATTGCCTGAAAAGTTTTTCCACAGGAGTTTTTAGGTAAAATATCGTAAGTATTCACCTGAATGCTTAAAAAATATCTAAACATCTAACCTTTGACTTTTGTTCTTAATATAATGGTTGATATAACTGGAAATCCACCTGTAGGGTTTCATTTCCTCGTTAGTTTTTTAATAGGTGGAGTTCTTCCTAATCCTTTAGATATTCGCTTTCAAAAAGTATCTGGAATTTCTTCAGAAATAGAAACAACAGATATTCGAGAAGGAGGGGAGAATGTATTCAGACATCGTTTGCCAAACCACGTCACTTATAATAATCTAGTTTTAGAAAGAGGATTCGTAGTTGGATCTCCTCTAAATATAGAGTTTAATGTTGCTATGAGTACCATGGAATTTGCTCCCAGCAATGTTTTAGTTATACTACTAAATGAAGATAGTATTCCTATTGCAGGTTGGCTATTTCAGAGAGCTTACCCAGTTAAATGGAGTACATCAGATTTAGATGCTAATAACAATGGGGTTGTAATTGATACAATGGAATTAGCCTATGCTAGATTTCAAAGTCTGAGGATTTAGTTATGCCTGTAGAAATCAAAGAATTAATTATTCGTGCCAATATTGTTAACGATAATGATAAAAATTCAAAATCTCAAGTTGAAGAAACTACCGGACAAAAACAAGAAATTATTGCTGCTTGTGTGGCACAAGTCCTAAAAATATTAGAACGCCAACGAGAGAGGTAAAAAATAGAAATGATTAAAAATCCTTTTAAATTAGAAAAGCTCAAGATTAATGTTTATGGCAAAGTAGGCCGCAGTGGTTCCCCAAAAGACACCTTTGAAGTGATGTTTAATCCCGAATCATATTCCTTGAAATACGAAAATGTTTTTCAAACCGATCAAGGGATGAATACCAGCGGACGTATGGTTAAATATTCTCTCTCTAAACCCCAGAAGTTGTCTCTGAAATTAATTTTAGATAATACAGGAGTCACAAGTATGGGAATAACAGATTTATTATCTTCTGGGGAGAAAGATGTTTATAAACGAGTCCAGAATTTTCTTAAATTAACTACTGATATGGATGGAAACATCCACGAACCTAAATATTTGAAAATTGAATGGGGAGACTTAAATTTTAGTTGTCGCCTCCAATCAGTTGATATTAATTATACTCTTTTTAATCGCAGCGGGCAACCTACTAGAGCAGAACTAAATACAGTTTTTGTTGGGGATATAGAAGATTCCAAGCGGGTTAAAAAAGAAAATAAAAACTCTCCAGATGTATATCATTCTAGAATAGTCAAAAGTGAAGATAAATTGCCTTTTATGACACAAAAAATCTATGGCGATCCTGCCTATTATATTCAGATTGCTAAAGTTAATAATCTCAATAATTTTAGAAAGTTAAAAACAGGTACGAATCTTCAATTTCCTCCGATTAAAGAAGAACAATCAAAATAAAAAATAATGAGTGGTGTCGTCACAGCAACAATTATGAGTGAAGGGTCTGCTATAGACCCAGAATACTCTATTATGTCAATTGACATTATCAAAGAGGTAAATAAAATTCCTTCTGCTCAAATAACTCTCTTAGATGGTGACGCTGCAAAACAGGAATTTGCTATTAGTGATACGAACTTTTTTAAGCCTGGTAAAACAATCGAAATTAAACTTCGTTATGAAGATAAAGTTGCAGAGGAAGCAACAGTTTTTAAGGGGATTATAGTTAAACACTCTGTTCAAGCAGATCGATATAGTTCTTTGCTTACCATTGACTTAAAAGATGCAGCGATTAAACTTAGTACCGAAAGAAAAAGTGTTGTTTTTCGAGATATGAAAGATAATGAAATTATTAATAAAATAGTTAAAAATGCAGGGTTACAAGTTACTTCTATTGCCACTAAAGCAAAGTACAAAGAAATGGTGCAATATTACTGCACCGATTGGGATTTTGTTTTATCTCGTGCTGATATTAATGGTAACTGGGTTATAGTTGATGATGGTAAAATTACTGTAGAAGAGCCAGATTTAAGTGGTTCAGCAAAACATAAATTTGAGTATGGTAGGAATGAGATTTATGAATTAGAAATGGAAGCTGATATTCGTCATCAATATGGGGAAGTAAAAAGTCACGCATGGGATATTAAAAATCAGAAAGTATTAGAATCAACAGGTAAAAAATTTAATCTTAAGCAAGGTAATTTAAAAGGAGATTCATCATTATCAAAAGCTGTTGGTGGAGACAAAATTAATTTAACAAGTATAACTCAAATAGAACAACAAGAGATACAAGCTTGGGCAGATGCAAAATTATTAAAAAGTAGTTTGTCTATGTTAAAAGGTCGTTTCAAAGTGCCTGGGTTTGCTAAAATAAAACCAGGAGAGATTATGGAAGTTGCTGGTGTTAGTAAATGCTTCAATGGAACTACATTAGTAACAGGAATTCGCCATCAAGTTGATTTGGAAGGTTGGCAAACTGATGTACAGTTTGGCTTATCTGCTGACTTTTTTTATCGACAAAATGATGATATTATTGATACTTCAGCAGCAGGATTAATTCCAGCAATTAATGGTTTGCAAATGGGGATTATTGATAAGTATGAAGCAGACCCAGATAAACAGTTTAGGGTAAAGGTAAAAATTCCATCAATTGAAACAGATGGTATTGTTTGGGCAAGATTAGTTTCTGTGGAAGCTGGTAATAAAAGAGGTATTTTTTTTAGACCAGAACCTGGAGATGAAGTAATTGTTGGTTTTATTAATGATGACCCTAGACAAGCTATAATTTTAGGAGCTGTACATAGTCAAAAAAATGCTTTACCTCCTGGTTTAGAAGTAACTGAGAAAAATAATAAGAAAGGAATTGTAACTAAGGAATCATTACAAATAATTTTTGATGATGAAAATAAGTCAATAGAAATTAGTACCAAAAAAGGTAATAAGATTGAATTATCAGAGAAGGGGAAAGGAATTAATTTAACAGATGAAAATGGTAATACGATTACTATGGATGATAAGGGAATTCAGATTAAATCCAGTAAAGATATTAAAATTGAAGGTAAAAAGATCGAGATTAAAGGTTCAAAAGTGGATGTTATTTAAGCAAAGATAAAATTTGGTTTAATCCTACTTCATATAGTTATAAAATATACAAAAAAAGGATGAGTTAACTATGGCAACAGATCTTTCATTTTTAGGAACAGGATGGAGTTTTCCACCTACCTTTAATAAGGATACGGGAACAGTAGAAATGGTATCAAATGAGGAAGATATTAGAGAGAGTTTAGAGATTATTCTCTCAACTGGTCCCTCAGAAAGAATTATGCAATTAGACTTTGGTTGTGAGTTAAGTCAGTTTATGTTTGAGGAAATTACTCAAAGTTTAATTACTAGAATTAGAGGTACAGTTTCTGATGCTCTTTTGGAGCATGAACCTCGAATAGAAGTGGATGATATTAGTGTTGAAGAAGGAGAAGAACAGGGTTTATTATTAATTGGTGTGAGTTATACTGTTCGGGCAACTAATACTAGGTCTAATATGGTTTATCCTTTTTATCTTGATGATGCTCAATAACTGAAATATGATAAAATCGACAGCAGATTAAATCAAAATTACTGAGGAATTATGATTAATACTTCAGACTTTCAACAAGCAATTGAAACAGTTGAAAAATTGTCTTTAGAAGAGCAAGAGATATTAATCGATACTCTTCAAAAACGATTGTATCAACAACGAAGAGCTATTATATTCTAAGAAATTAAAGAAACTCGCCAAGAGTTAGTATTAGGAAACATTCTGATAACTGATAACTGAAATGACAACCCTTACCGATATTGGCAAACTAATCACAATAGATCCCCATAGTAATCGTCCCGTTATTACGGGAACAAGAACATCTGTTCGGAGAATTGCTGGTTTATATAATCAAGGTAACAACGCTGAAGAAATAGCTAGAAGATTAAATCAACTAACAATTACGCAAGTTTATGCAGCTTTAACCTATTATCATGCTAATCGCGTTGAAGTAGACCAAGATATAGCTGCTGAACAAAGAGCTTATGAAGAACTTGCCAAACAGCATTATCAACAAACCCAACTTTAAGAATGACCCAAATTAGTCTATATTTGGATGAGGATACAATGGATAGCGATCTTCTAACAGCTTTACGTCTTCGGAATGTTGATGTTTTATCCACCGGAGAAGCTCAAATGTTATCTCGTAGCGATGAAGAGCAATTAAAGTAGGCTTTAGAGAATCAGCGTGTTGTTTATAGCTTTAATATTCGAGATTTTTATCGAATTCATACTAACTGGGTAGAGGAAGGACGAAATCATTCAGGAATTATTTTAGGTTTTCAAAGCTATTCCATTGGCCAACAAATGCGTCGGCTTTTAAGGATAATTGCTAGTAAATCAGCAGAAGACATGAAAAATCAAGTCGAATTTCTAAGTGCTTGGGGCGAAGAATAATACGGTTTAAATTTCCCTTCCTTATGTCCCATAAAGTTTTGCAGGTAATCCGAATGGCACAAACACTCTCTAAACCACTGACATTACAAGAATTTATGCAACTGCGAGAAACCAAACCAGCAAGTGAATACATTAATGGAGAAATGATTTAAAAATTAATGGAACGGCTAAGAAAACTTTTGGGTTGCAAAGAATGGTAAACTAAGCTATTATTAACAGCAAGATATTTCAAAAATACAAAAAAAAAGAGGTATAAAATTATGGGAAATCTTGGTGGGCAAAAAATTACATCTAGGCAAATAGCGAATATTGGCCAGAGAAAGAGCATTTTTCAGGAAAGCAAATTTCCTCCGGTTGTTCAGAATGTTAAAGCCACCTCAGCAACAACTGACTTATCAGAATACCGCCAACCTAAGACTGGGGAAATGATAGCTAATGTAATGAAAAATTTTTCTGAGTCAAATTCTTCACCGCCTCCAAGTTATATGAAGGGTAAGCCGTTACAGGCACCGAGACCTCAGGAAAGGGAAGCTCATATTGCACCTGTACACCAGCTCAAAGCACCTCCTCGGTCTGGTTTTGCCACAGCACAAGTTCCTCGAAATCAAACTGGGTTGCCAGATCGTCTCAAAGCAGGGGTAGAAAATTTATCAGGGTATTCTCTCGATAATGTTAAAGTTCATTATAATTCTCCTAAACCTGCTCAGTTACAGGCGTTAGCTTACACCAAAGGGACGGATATTCATGTGGCTCCAGGACAGGAGAAACATTTACCCCATGAAACATGGCACGTTGTTCAGCAGATGCAGGGAAGGGTGAAACCAACGATGCAGATGAAGGGGGTACAGATTAATGATGATGCAAAATTGGAGAGAGAGGCGGATGTGATGGGAGAAAAAATACAAACACATCAGCTAGAAAGTCAGGGAGGACAAGAGTTGGTAGCCGATAAATTGACTAATGTGGTGCAGGAAAGTGTTGGATGGGAAAGAACGCAAAGAGATAATCATGCCATCGAAACACAGACAAATACATCTGATAATAATGTAATACAAAAAAAATATGAAACGCAACAATATCGTATTAGTGCTGGAAAAACGAGACAAATATATGTTGAAAACGGAGAGTTTAATTTGGAACGTGATGAACCAAGAATAAATAGGGGAGTTATGTATGAAACAATGGTAATAGCTCGAAACGGAAATCAACTAGCAAAACGATATAAACAAGAGACTGAAAAATTTCACGCATCAGTAGGTTTGTCTGTTGCAATTAACGATAGCTTCCAAAAGCCAGATGAAATAGATCAAAAGCAGAAAAATTTGACAGATATTGCAAGCAACATGGAAAAACAAAGTACATCTATAAATGTTGTAAGAGTTCTATGGGAGGATGGGCGTGAAAACTTACAGGAAAGCATACGAGGAGAGGTTCCATTTGCTGAACTGCGTAAACAAGCTGCGGTAGATACTGGAGCAGTCAAACTCTATGCAGACTTACAGGGACGATCGCGGGGGCTGACTTGGCGACGGGTGGGCGATGATGATATGCAATTTTTAGATCCTACTGACGAAAATAGTGATGTGAACAAAACACTGAAAGAGAGCGAAGACAATGATCTAGGGGGGGAAATGCTCACATTTAACTACCAGTTAATCCCAAATAGCCAAGACCAATTTATTAACAGCATCTGCAAAGCAATATATCGTGCAGAAGGACAAGTGGTGCAGTATGTTTCAACAAAACTGGGAATACAAACATATGCCATTGAACCAACAACTTATTATAGAGGTGTAACAGGTGTAACTGACGGAACAGATGATCCAGGTGCAGCATGGAATCAATATGAAAAGTTTGCAGATAAAGGGCAAAAGCAGATCAAGGAAGGTGCGTCACTAGCGAAGAGCTGGAAAAAAAAATATGGCATAAAAAACCAATTTAAATCTTTACAAGAACCAATGCCAACATCACATGGAGGACGCTTAGATGGGGTAGTAAACTTGTTGGCCGAAACATTAAAGGCTCCAAAAAAACCAGACATAACTCAATTTAATAAGAAATTTATTGCTGCAATCAAAGCTGTTGACCAAAGCATATGGGATCAAAAAACGTTGCAGAGAGGAGCAAAGTGGATGGCTGGGGATGAGGAAGAAGAAAATTGGATTGACAGTCAAAATGATAAAATCAATGAAAAGATTCAAAAGGCTTTGCAGAACCTTATAAAAGCAGTCGAAGAAAAGATACTCATAGAGTGGGACAATAGGAATAATAGGAATACCCAGAGGGGAGAGTAAATTACAAGGGTTCGCGTCTTGTAGAATAGACATCTCCAATAATGAAAAGTAAAATCAATTATCGTAAGTAATAAGTAAGTATTGGATTGTCTGTATTGTAGACAAATAACCATCATCCCTAATCAAATCAAAAAATAAAAATTCTATGTCTAGATTTATTCTTATAGATGGCGACAAAGCCAATTTTATTCCCGCCTTTGGGAAAGCAATAGTTACAGTTAAACCGGGTAATTTAAAAGCCAACGGTAAATCCACATTAAAAGGAAAAAAAATCTGTATTGATGGGGATGAAAAAGATTTATCTGTCCCCGGATGTATGTACATTTCTCCTCCCTATGTAATTCCTGGAACTGGTACATTAAAAATAGCATCTTTAGGAGGGGATCAAAAGGCCAGGAAAACTAACAGTGGTGGAAAAAAAGTCCTACTTCAAGGAAGTATATTTCAAGCTAAATTTGAAGTTCAAAATCCTGCCAAGGAACCGCCTAAAGGTCCTGCACCTCCTACACCAGACCCCACATCTAAATATTCAGGGATGGGGAATTTTTCGACAACTAATACAAAATGGCAAGGAAGTTAATCAAATTGATTTTTATTCATTAAATTTATATTAAAATTTATAGTTTTATTTGAGATAAGCTTGAAAATAAACTTTATAGATACGCAATTATTATTCATATTTTATATGGAGTTTAGTAAGGCTGTTATGGTTTAAAATTAGTTAGAAAAAAATAATAGTTAAAACGCTAAAAAAGTGGCTGATGATTGAGGAAAATTAATAAGTTGAAATGGGTATTAGCTGATGAGTGAAAATCAACAAGAAAATTTTCGGGATGGGGTGAGTCAGGGCGATCGCCTCCTAAAAGAACTGAAACCAGATTATGTGGCGGTGGACGAGCGCACTGTGTCAGATTTACTTGAGTTTGTACAAGAGTATGCTAATAATGTAAATTATTATGATCTTTCTAATAGTAAAAATGGTGATTGGTCTAACTTCTTTGATGAAGAAGTTGATGACATGGTGGATTATATTGATAATCCCGAAGAATTCCAGGATGACCAAGAGAAATTAAGGGAATTATCTCAGGCTCATCTGACTTTATTATTCACGTTTTTAAAATTACTAGAACATCCTCAGCAACAGTTTAAAGACTTGACTGGAAGATATCTTGATTTTTATTATAAAGATGTACTACAGTTAACTAATAAAACAGAAGTAGCCGATAAAGTAAATGTAATTTTTGAGTTGGTTCCAGGAGTAGAAGAACATCTGATTCCAAAGGAAACGTTGCTAAATGCGGGTGTAGATAGTCAAGGTATTGACCTTCATTATCAGACTGATAGGGATATAAATGTTAATCAAGCTCAAGTAGCTAGTATTAAAACTTTATTTGTTGATAAAAACGAATTAAATAAAATTGAAAATATCTATACAAATTCTGTGATGGATGCAAATGAGGGGGAAGAAAGTGAATTACAACTAGAAAAAAGTTTTCTAACTTTAGGAAGTTATGATAAGGAAGAAAATAATACGCTAATAATTCTAAATAATACGCCAATAATTATTGGTTTTGCTGTTAGTTCTCCGGTATTATTTTTGCCAGAAGGTGAACGGACTATTATTCTGACTTTTGCTGCGACAGAAGATAGTTTGGATAAAAGTGCTATCCAAAACTTACTAGATCGTGAAGTTGAACCTTTTGATATTTACTTGAGTAGTGGAGCAGAATGGATACAACTTCAATCTTTTAATTGGGGAATAGGGCGTTTTATAGGGGAAAAACCACTGAAATTCTATAATGATCAAGAAATATCTCTGGACGAAGAGAATGAAATTGTTTCTTTAATTGATGAAGAAGAAGAATTTGATACAGAAAATGTAGGTCAAATTCTGATATCGCATGATGGTAAGATATTCAATATTATCTCATTACAAGACAATAAAAAAAATGCTAATATAGAGATAATTTTAGAGGATCAAACTATTGAAGAGAATTTTAATAATGAACATATAAATTTATATAGAAATTCTGCAATTGATTATATTAATCTTGATAGTCTACAGCTTAAGTTAAGCCTTGATTCTACTTTACCTCCTATCTTGCCACTCAATTTAGAGGAATTAAATGAGGAGTCAGATTTTGTGATTCCAACTACTTATCCAATTGCAAAAATTTTGTTGAAAGAAGTATGCGTACCAGAACGAAACACTCCTGAAGAAGAATCATCAGAAGCAGACACTACTCAAATAGAATCATCAGAATCAGAAACTACCGATCCAAAAAAATACATATGTTATGAAGAGTTCAAGTCTATAGAATTAACAAAGGCTCATATACACGTCAAAGCTGAAAATATCCAGGATATAAAAATACGAAATGATAACTCAGTTCTTGATAGTAAAGCAGCTTTTGAACTATTTGGTAATACTCCGAAAGTAGGTTCAGGTTTTTACTTCAGTAATCAAGAAGTAAGCGAGAAAAAATTAGAGACTCTGACGTTAAGAATGGAATGGATAGGACTTCCTGATGATTTTTGTGAACATTATAAAGCTTATTCTATTTTTTTGAATGGTGGGAATGAAGTGAATTGTACAGAAGATAATGACCATATTAATAATAAAACCTTTAAAGTTAGTTTAAAGCTTCTCAATAATAAAAATTGGGAGGATATTGAAGAGCCTAAATGTCTTTTTAATGAAGAAGAAGTAGTAACTTTAGAACAACAAGCAAATGCAGAAAATACAGCACAACAAACAAGTGCAGAAAATAGAGATGGAAATGGTAATAAATTAAGTGATAGCACCGAGCTTAACTACCGATTTGATGATGTCGATCCCTATTCTCCAGAAACTTCTACTTCAGAAATTGATGCAGAGGATCCTTTTGAATACAGCAGGTACTTTAAATTAGAATTAGAAAAACCAGATTTTGGACATGATTTATATCCTATAGTATTAAATAAGATTGCTTTGTCAGAAAATGGTGATGTTTTAAAAGAAGAAATAGCATATCCTCCTTACACCCCGGAAGTAAAAACTATCTCCCTCAACTATACCAGTTCAGTCGAAATTGACTTGCCTTCTTCTCCAACACAACAAGAGTCTGACAAAGTATTCCAAATTCATCCTTTTGGGTATTATGTGGATATCCAAAATTCATTTGGCTATGCAGATCAATATGACCCAGAAAATCCAGAAGATAAAAAATACCTCTTGCCTCAATACGAAAATGAAGGTAGGTTATACATTGGTCTTCGCAACCTAAAGCCGCCTCAAAATATCTCTATTCTCTTTCAAATGATACCAGGAAGTGGTGATAAAGAATTAGAAATACCCCAGATTTACTGGCATTACTTAAATGGTAATTCTTGGATAAAATTTGAAGATAAAGAGATAGTGTATGATAGTACAAGCGGGTTATTAAATACGGGGATTATCCAGTTGGGAGTGCCAACATTAGATCCCGATCAGCATATATTACCCAATGATTTATATTGGTTACGAGCTAGTGTACAAAAAGATGCTTTGGCTATTCCTGAAACTCTGGATATCAAAACTCAAGCAGTTAGTGCTACTTTCTTAAATCAGGGAAATGCTGCGGATCATTTTGCGAAACCTTTACCAGCTAATTCTATTCAAGGATTTGTTATTCCTGAAGCAGCTATTAAAATAGTGAAACAACCTGCTACATCATTTGGTGGTAAACCAGAAGAAGATGATGAGAAGTTTATTACACGGGTTAGTGAAAGATTACGCCATAAACAGAGGGCAATAACAGCTTGGGATTACGAACGTCTGGTATTAGAAGAGTTTTCAGAAATATATAAGGTAAAATGTATTACTGCAACTGAGCATAAAAACCCTGCTGCTGCAAAGGTGACAGTGGTTGTTATACCTGATATTTCTAATACTACACCTTTGCCAGAAGAACCGAAAGCACCTTTGTATTTGCTTAAGCAAATAACAGATTTCCTCACAAAACAGACTTCAGCATTTGTAACAATGGAGGTGAAAAATCCTGAGTATATACCTATGACATGTCAAATGACAGTTGTGTTTTCTGGTGAATCTAATCGAGAAGGTGAATATATCAATAAACTTAATGAAGAGCTTAAACAATTTTTTGCTCCGTGGGCTTATGATCAGACAGTGGATATTCCTTTGGGTCGTTATATTAAAGAATCTTTAGTTATTAACTTTATTGCTCAAAGAGAATATGTACATTATGTTGACTATTTTGAATTTAAAGATAAAATTGAGATGCAACCGGATTGGATCTTGATTTCTGCTGAGAATCATGAAATAGAAGCAGTTGCTGAACCAGATACTTACGGTATTGGTTACATGGCGATTGGCGATAACTT
>JAKQYF010000016.1:22726-27266 GCA_023356535.1 Trichodesmium sp. MAG_R03
GTATTGGAAATTCAACTACAGCAGGAGTTCTCAAGGTAGAAGGAGGAACAGATGGCGAGCTGTTAACGGTTGACTCAAGTGGTGTGAGTATTGGGAATTCAACTACAGCAGGAGTTCTCAATGTGGTAGCAGCAGATGGCAATCTGTTAACGGTTGACTCAAGTGGTGTGAGTATTGGGAATTCAACTACAGCAGGAGTTCTCAATGTGGTAGCAGCAGATGGCGATCTGTTAACGGTTGACTCAACAAATGGTGTGAGTATTGGGAATACAACTACACCAGTAAACCTCAATGTAAGTGGAGATTTAACGGTAAGGAACAAACTCATTGAAGTGAAATGGTATCAAATATCAGCCCCTAGTACTGAGGAAGAAACTGATTATCGTGTATCAGAATGGGTTTGTGTAATTGCTGGTTTTAGTTTTCAATTAAATAACAAAAGAAACCAAGTCAATCAACTTTCCGTTTATACAGAAAAAGATGATGATACACAGCAGTGGAAGATTAAAGTAAACTCCCCGCATTCTAATGGAATTGTTAATGTCTCGGTAATGGCAATTAGTACAAAAATTGCTCAATTTCTAGACCCTTAAGTTACAGCGTAAACTTGTATAGATTAGTAAATACAAGCATCAAAATAGTTCCAATATCTATAAAACTAAGATGAAAGAACAACTCAAACAACGTCTCGAAAAACTCAGAAACGAATTAGCATCAGGACAAAAAATGATAGTGGATTTAAAAGCTAAACAAAAAAATCTTAATCAAACCTTACTGCGTATTCAAGGTGCAATTCAAGTATTAGAAGAAGAGATTGTTAAAAGAGAACAAGATGACTTTGCTGAAACATTAGACTGCTCAAAAAATAACGTTGAGAGTCTCAAAAATCTAGTTCAACCTATCCATCAGACAATAGCTCAAGAACAATCCTCGACCAATCAATTAACTTCAGATCAATTAACTTCAGAAAATAGTCACCAGGGATAAATTACTAATAACCAATATGAATGAAGAGCTTACCATTTCTAACACTCCTCCAGAACATCCAGGTATGGATTTTACCGGGTTGCGGGAAGAGGGTATTCAGCATATCCAAAAGCTAGGAAGTCAAATCTGGACAGACTACAATACCCATGACCCAGGTATTACTATTTTAGAGCAGTTTTGCTATGTCATAACTGATTTAAGCTATCGACTTAACTTCGAGATGAAGGATTTACTTACACCTCATCCTGAAGATGCTGAAGAAAATATAAAACAGTTTTATACAGCTAGAGAAATTCTCAGTGTTAATCCTCTGACTATTAATGATTATCGCAAACTATTAATTGATATTGACGGTGTAAAAAATGCTGAATTAAAACCAATTCAGCAGACAAAACCTTCAATGTTTTACAACTCTATCGATCATACTTTAACTGTTAATCCTACTAATGAACAGGGTGAAAGGGTCTACTTAAAAGGACTTTATGAAGTGATTATTGAAGATGAAGATGTAGGACAGAAAACTCTGCTGAAAAACAGAGTAGCATCTAAACTGAACCAACATCGGAATTTGTGTGAATATTTTTTCGACGATATTAAGATCTTAGATACTGAAGAAATTACAGTAGAGGCAGAGATTGAGATAGAAGATGAGTCTAATGAAGCTGAGTTAAAGGAAAAAGTGTATGATGAGCTATACAATTATATTTCTCCTAAACTGGAATTTCATACTTTAAAAAAACTACAAGATGAAGGTAAAAATACTGAAGATATTTTTGAGGGATATCCTCTTGAACATGGTTTTATTAAAGACGAAGAATTTGATATTCTGATTAAGAAAAAAGCATTGTATACCTCTGAGTTAATTGAGAAGCTTTTAAAGATTGAAGGGATAAAAACAATTAGAAGTATCTATCTTTCAAGTGACTTTTATCCAGAGCAAAAGCAACAATGGGTGTTACCATTAGCTCCCAATCAAACACCACGACTTAACGATGATATTCCAATTACTTTTTACAAAAGAAACCGTTCTTATCTTCTTGATATTGATCCTGATGACAATAATGACAATAATGACTTGGAACTATCAGAATCAGGGCAACAAGCACAAGATATTCCTATTCCAGTAGGAGAGTATAGAGAATTATCTGACTATGAATCAATTCAAAATGAGTTCCCAGTTAATTATGGTATTGGAGAATTTGGTTTACCTGCTTCTGCAACTACGGAACGCAAAGGTCAAGCAAAGCAGTTACAAGCTTATTTGATGTTTTTCGACCAGATTTTAGCTAATTATTTTACTCAACTAGACCATACTAAAGATTTGTTTTCTTTCCAAAATGAGGATGATCAAACCTACTTTTATCAGGATATTTCTAGTTTTCCTGGTGCGAACGAAATCCTAAATTCAAATGGTTCCCCAGACAAGCAAACAGAGGATTCAGGGAAAGAGAGAAGAATTAATTTAGAAAGAAAGAATCGTTTTTTAGATTATTTAATGGCACAGTTTTGTGAAAAATTCACAGATCCTTCCTTGCTTTTATATAAGAGTGAAGAATCACCAGAAGGCAGACTGATTAAAGATTTTCAAAATTCATTAAATTCACGGAATGGAACTCTTTTCAATTTAGGGAGTCAAACGTCTTTAATATTCTTAAATGAAACTCTTTTCAAGTTAAAGATTGAGTTTCAAAATCAAGAATCTATTTCATTTTTAGAGGAATATACTAAAGATGAAACTCAACCTAATTTAAACGAACTGATTAAAGATAAACGTACTTTTTTACAACATTATCCTCAAATTAGTGCTGGTAGGGGTCAAGCATTTGACTGTACTAATTCTCAAGAAGTTTGGGATACGGAAAATGTTTCAGGATTAAAGAAAAGAATTTGTTCTTTATTAGGAATGCCTTACGATCGAGTAGATCTCTCAAAATCCGATGAAATAGAAGGTTTTCATCTCATTGAGCATATTTTACTTCCTGTTAATCTGGTTAATCAGCATAAACCTTTGACTTTGACTGTACATTTGGGTTATCCAATTTCAAAGTTTGAAAGAGAAGAGGGTAATACAGGAAAAGTTACTTGTACATCTGAGAAACATGGACTTTCAAATGATGAAGAAATACAAATATTTGATTCAATAAGTTACAGTTGCGATTGTATTGTTAGCGAAGTTGAAGAAGATACATTCAAGATAGAAAAATGTTTTTCAGGAACACCAGAAACAGGAAAATGGATACATAAAGAAGCACACAAAGATCCTTTTTCTTTTCAAATCAGTTTTGTTTTCCCTGATTGGATAGGTCGCTTTAAACACAAAGATTTTCGAAATATAGTTTATGATATTATTACTGCAGAAATACCAGCACATATAACTCCTTATCTTCACTGGTTTAGTAAAAGTAAAATGGGATATTTTGAGAATAAATACTGTCAATGGTTAAACGAAATTATGGATGGACAAAATCATGATATTGATGTTACTAATGAAATGATAAAACTGTTATCAATTGACAAGTTTCATGGTATTGGATATATGATGATTGAGCCAGATAATGGCCAAGAAGAATTTCAAATAATCTATTAAATTATTGATCGGTGAATAAACAACGACATATTATCAAAAAACAGGTTATAGAACTTAATTTAAGTTCACAACGAGATGCTTTTGCATTACAAAATGAGGTAAGTAGAATATATCGTCAAAAGGTTGTTCCTCTAATTGATAATTTATTAAGTCAGTCGATCGCTCCAGATACAATACATAGAATTAATACTCTAGATATTAATTTAGGAAATATTGATATTAATAATCTAGAAGAGGATTTGATTGAGAAAGTTACTGAACAAATTCAAAAACAACTGGAGATAGAGTTTAGCTCTTCTATTAAGGAAAAAAATATCTTTGACTCTGGTCAAAAAAATGTTGAACGTAGTAATTATTCTGATTCTCAACAAGAGCGTAAGTTGAAAAATTTACAAGTGTTTAAGATTGAGAATAAGAGGCGATCGCAACTAGAAATTTTGAGCTACTTTGTAGAAACAGGAATGCTCCCTTGGTGGGCAGAAAATTTTAGTAAACAGGAATTAGAAAAATCTTGCGATTATCTGATTACAGATTCACCTATTCAGGTCAAGTATATTATTGAAGAAAGCTTGAAAAATCTCAGGAAGTTACAGCGTTTAATTTACCAATTTTCTGATGTAATGCTCTTAAAAATAGTAAGTTTATTTACTGGAGATTTAGTCGAGTTTATTGCTAATTATAATACAGATATTAAGCCTATTTTTGAACAACTAGAGCAGACGAGAAATATTCCTATAGCAAAATTAAGATTTCAGAGATGGGAGGGAATATTATTGAGTCTCTCTCCTAGGGATAATACTAAAGTAAATAAGCTCAGTTTAGTCGAGGCAAATTTATTACTTATAGCAACCAGTAATGGGATTAATTATACTGAGTTGTTCAATAGTCTTGTTACTAAAATAGAGCATCTACTTGGAGAAGGAAGGGGATTTAAAAGCGGACTTCCAGAAATCTTAGAAAGTCTGA
>JAKQYF010000016.1:27366-42899 GCA_023356535.1 Trichodesmium sp. MAG_R03
AAACTTCTGACTCAATTCTAGAAAATATTCCGGGCGAGTCTAGGGAGAAGGAGTTTTTAGAGTCTGGTCAAAAGTTAAGTGAAAATCAACGGAGATTAGAAAGATATCAACAGCAAATTCAAGAACTTAATCGGCAAATAGAAAGTTTATTGCAGGAATTGAAAAATTCTGCTTTAGTCGGGAATAAATCCGATTCAGAAATTAATGAAAGTCGGAAAACTTCTGACTCAATTCTAGAAAATATTCCGGGCGAGTCTAGGGAGAAGGAGTTTTTAGAGTCTGGTCAAAAGTTAAGTGAAAATCAACGGAGATTAGAAAGATATCAACAGCAAATTCAGCAACTTAATCGTCAAATAGAAAATTTATTACAGGAACTCAAAAATTCTGCTGTAGTAGAGAATAAATTCGATTCAGAAATTCCTGAAAATCTGAAAACCTCTGACTCAATTCCAGAAAATATTCCTGGGGACTCTAGAGAAAAGGAACTCTTAGAATCTGCTCAAAAGTCAAGTCAAAATCAACGGATATTAGAAAGATATCAACAGCAAATTCAGCAACTAAATCGTCAAATAGAAGGTTTATTACAGGAACTCAAAAATTCTGCTGTAGTAGAGAATAAATCCGATTCAGAAATTAATGAAAATCTGAAAACCTCTGGCTCAATTCCAGAAAATATTCCTGGTGACTCTAGGGAGAAAGAATTTTTAGAATCTGGTCAAAAGTTAAGTCAAAATCAACGGAGATTAGAAAGATATCAACAGCAAATTCAGCAACTTAATCGTCAAATAGAAAATTTATTACAGGAACTCAAAAATTCTGCTTTAGTCGAGAATAAATCCGATTCAGAAATTCCTGAAAATCTGAAAACCTCTGACTCAATTCCAGAAAATATTCCTGGGGACTCTAGAGAAAAGGAACTCTTAGAATCTGCTCAAAAGTCAAGTCAAAATCAACGGATATTAGAAAGATATCAACAGCAAATTCAGCAACTAAATCGTCAAATAGAAGGTTTATTACAGGAACTCAAAAATTCTGCTGTAGTAGAGAATAAATCCGATTCAGAAATTAATGAAAATCTGAAAACCTCTGGCTCAATTCCAGAAAATATTCCTGGTGACTCTAGGGAGAAAGAATTTTTAGAATCTGGTCAAAAGTTAAGTCAAAATCAACGGAGATTAGAAAGATATCAACAGCAAATTCAGCAACTTAATCGTCAAATAGAAAATTTATTACAGGAACTCAAAAATTCTGCTTTAGTCGAGAATAAATCCGATTCAGAAATTCCTGAAAATCTGAGAACCTCTAACTCGAACCCAGAAAATATTACTGGAGACTCTAGAGAAAAGGAACTCTTAGAATCTGGGGAAAAGTTAAGTCAAAATCGACGGATATTAGAAAGATATCAACAGCAAATTCAGCAACTAAATCGTCAAATAGAAAGTTTATTACAGGAACTCAAAAAATATGCTGTAGTAGAGAATAAATCCGATTCAGAAATTCCTGAAAATCTGAGAACCTCTAACTCGAACCCAGAAAATATTACTGGAGACTCTAGAGAAAAGGAACTCTTAGAATCTGGGGAAAAGTTAAGTCAAAATCGACGGATATTAGAAAGATATCAACAGCAAATTCAGCAACTAAATCGTCAAATAGAAAGTTTATTACAGGAACTCAAAAAATATGCTGTAGTAGAGAATAAACCAGATAAGGAATTATTAAAATCTAGGCAAAAGTTAAGTCAAAATCGACGGATATTAGAAAGATATCAACAGCAAATTCAGCAACTAAATCGTCAAATAGAAAGTTTATTATGGGAAATTAACAATTCTAGTCTGGTAGAGAATAAATCTAATTGGGAAATCTTAGAAAGTCGGAAAACTTCTGACTCCTCAGCAGAAAATATTATTGGGGAATCTAGGGAAAAGGAATTTTTAGAATCTGGGCAAAAGTTGAGTCAAACTAAATTTCTAGATTATGTTAATAATTTTAGTGACTCCGATGAAATATATATTCGCAATGCAGGATTAATTTTGTTATGGCCATTCCTCAAAGGTTTTTTGCTCAAAATAGGACTGGTACAAGAAAATATTTTTATTGACATCATATCTGCTGAACGAGCAGCTATTTTATTCCAATATATAGTTGATAATTCAACAGAAATACCTGAATATGTTTTACCCCTTAATAAAATACTTTGTGGCATAGATTTGTTAGAACCGATAGACACAAATTTAGAAATCACTAAACAAGAAATAACAGAATGTGAATATTTGCTATCTGCTGTAATTCAAAATTGGTCAATTTTAAAAAATACATCTATAGAAGGATTTAGAAAAGCTTTTTTGCAACGAAAGGGAATTTTGAAAATTCGTGATGGTAGCTATCTGCTACAGGTTGAACGCGAAACCTACGATATCTTACTAGATCGAATTCCTTGGAGTATAAAAGTTGTTAAACTACCCTGGATGGATAACATTTTATATGTGGAGTGGTAGATGGGTTCTGTTGCAGAAAAAGTTAGAAAAAAACAAGAATTATTTAATAATTATAGCACTACATTAATTAGTTAGAACTTCACGGGGTGACAAGGACTATAAAAGCCCTTTTGTAAACCACAAAAGAGGTTCATAACTTTTGTCTAGTAAAAATTCCCACGCAGACTACAACATCCTGTGAAATTGATCCACAAGTTGCTAAGAGCAACTTGATCAGCCGATCAAGAGGAAATAGACTTGTTTGGGCAAATATCTGGGCAGGTAGAATATATTGGAGTCTCGTGGTTGACTTTGGGGGTCGAGGTTGTCGCATCCATCCACTACTATGATTAATTTTTCCTCTGCTGTGAGGTTGTCGCTAATTTTCTGGAGTAATAGGGATAGATACCAACTGCCTTCTGTAACGTTGTCGGGAAGGACGGGGTTTTGGTTGTCTATTTTTTGTGTGAGTTGGGTGCATAAGGTAATTAGAAATTCGTCAGCGCGGTTTTTGCCCTCAACTTCGGCACTGTAATAAACTGTTTGGGGGTTTTGGATGGTGTAGTTGGCGAGGATGGCACTTTTACCGCTACCGGGGGAACCGATGAGGGTGAAGTAGCCGTGGTTGTGCTTTTGGAGGAAGTTGTTGATGATGGTGGAGATCAGAGGGCGATCGACATAATTTTCGGTTTTTTCCCTGATAATTTTTTGGAATTGGGAATTTAACTGAAGCGAGGTGTTCATACAGTTACCTGAAAATCTTGCAAGCGGAGAAAATGTATATTTCCTGCTTCTTCCCCTGCGACTATTGTCACATTATCAGGTGCAACTGCACAACAATTTATTCCACTTTCTCCAGTAAATTTAGCAATTACTTTTCGAGTTTTAAATTCCCAAACTTGGATAGTTTTATCTGAGGATGCAGAAATAACAAGCTGACCGTCGGATGTAACTTTTACTGAATTTATTGAGTCGGTGTGACCTGTAAATGTAAAAATTTCTTCTCTATTTTCAAGGTGCCAAATTTTGATAGTTTTATCTTTGGAGCCAGAAATTAAGTGTTTCCCATCTGGTGTTATTGAGATAGTATTTACTGAATCTTCATGACCTTTGAGAGTGAAAAGTTCCTTTCTAGTTTCTAGGTTCCAGATTTTGATAGTTTGATCATCGGAGCCAGAAATTAAGTATTTATCATCTGGAGTGATAGCTAAAGTAGTTACTTTTTTTTGATGACCTTTGAGGACAAAAAGTAACTTGTTCTTTTCCATATTCCAAATGTTAATAGTGCCCTTACTTGAACCAGCAATTAAATATTTTTCATCTGAATTAATTGACATAGTTGTTGGGAATTCATTGAAAAGTTGCACAATTATTATTTGTACATACATTGCACATATTCCAATTAAAAATATCAAGAATAAAAAAGATTTTTGTAATAATAAAAGTAAAAAAAATGATGCACTAATAATAGTAGGTATTAAAATAAATAAAATCCTTGAAACAACAATAAAAAGAAATTGTAGAGGAGTTAGTAAATCAACAATATGCTTTTTCTCTTCTAAACTCCAGACTGTAACTAAATAAGAATTCCACACCACATTCATATTATTTATAAAAATTAACTCCTGGTTACATACTGTAGCAGCTATAGTAATAATTTTCTTTTGTTCTTTCTTAAATCGGTTAAGCTGAGTTGAAATTGGATCTTTGATATCTGAATATTTAGTATATCTGGTGAGATTTTCAGATTTAATATCTGAATATTTAATAAATTCTGAATATTTAATAAATCTGGTGAGATTTTCATATTTAATATTTGTATTAGCTTCTTTGAAAAAAAATCTTATTAAGGGTAAAATTACTATACTGAAGCTTAAACCATAATTTTTTATTTCTAAATATAGAATATATATTAAATATAGAATTAAATATAGAATATCTATTAAATATAGAATTAATATTCTTGTTGTTAACAACAAACTAAAATTAAATTCCTTTAAAGTAGATATAAGTATATTTTTTATCTTTTGTGAAATAGATTTTTTTTTATAGGTTGTAAATATATTAATAGGCTGAAAATTTTCTAAATCATAATATTTAAAAATATTATTTGTTAAACAAACAAATACTTTTTTTCCATCAGGGGTAATGGTGACATCATTTACAGAGATATCATTATTAGACTGAATGCACTTTTCTACTGAGTCTAAATTCCAGACCTTAAGTGTTTTGTCCTTTGAAGCAGAAATTAATTTTTTATCATCTGGACTCGTTATCACAGAATGTATTGAGTCATTATGACCAGTGAAATTTAAAAGTTGTTTAGGAGATTTTGTATCCCACACTTTTAGGGTTTTATTCAAGGAAGCCGAAATAAATTGTGTTCCATCAGATGTCAAAGCAATATCGACTATTTGGTCAGTATGACTTTTAAGTTTACGATAAAACGCTCTACGAAAAGACTTTCTTTGGTAGATTTGCTGATTTATTTTTATCCCTCTCCAGAAATTAAGATTGAACAACCTTTTTATAGTAGCTTCAGGTAAATTATCGGAGGTTTCTTTTGCATTCCAACCAGTTAAGTAATTATTACTGCCAACAGCAACTATTTGACTATCATTAACAGTAGTTGCTATTCCATATACTATTCTTTGACATACAATATATTGATATAAACCTGGAAGATATCGATATAAATCTGGAAGATATCGAGATAAATCTTGATATTGATAGAAATTATGCGTCGAAAGAAGTTTACCATTTTTTAAGCTCCAAATCTTAATAGTTCCAGCATTTCCTCCAGAAATTATCTCATCTCTAGTGATAGCAATAGCTTTTACTAATTCTTTACCTCCTTCTTTACCTCCTTTTAAGGTTAACTCTTCTTTCCCAGTTTCTACATCCCAGACCTTGATGGAATTAATATTAGCAACTGATGCTGAAACTACTTTCTGACCATCTACAGTGACACCTACAGCAACTATGGGTAAACCATGACCATTAAATGTCAATATTTCTGCACCCGTTTCTAAATTCCAGACTCTAACAGTATTATCAGAAGCACCAGAAACTACTTTTTGACCATCTGGAGTAATAGCTACAGCATTTACTGGAGAAGTATGACCTCAAAATGTCATAACTTCTGTCGCTGTATTCAAATCCCATTTTTTAACAGTATGATCCGATGAACCAGAAACCACAAATTTTCCGTCTGGTGTGATAGCAACTGTATTGACCGAGTCGACATGACCACTGAGAGTACATATTAGGTTTCCATTAGGAGAACTTAAGCTAGGAGTCAAACTAATTAAACAACCATTCTGAGCTTCTGAGATTTGCTGCAACAAACTTTTAATTTCTGGTACATCAAAAGATTGTAAACGTGCTGATAGTTGTCCTGCTAGTTGCTTTGCGTCTTTGACTAAAATATGTGCCGACAGTCGCAACGCTCCTTGAATTAATTTCAAAGTTCTAACTTTCTCATTGTTACCCCCAACCAGATCATAATCTTCAATTCACCTCTGCACTCCAAAGTAAGGATGTTGCACCTTTGCTACCATGAAATCAAAATTAGTCAGGAGTCTGTAATACTTTTCCAATTTCTCTAATTGATTTGACCCCACCAAAGTATGAACATTACCCAACATCGCACGTTGACGAGCAGGCGTTGCAGATGCTAATTTTTCAGCAAATTTCTCCAAAATATCACTCCTGGTAACTAACTGTTTGTCAACTCATATCTGTTCAAGCTATCTACTGAGTCTCATCAGTTACAAACCCCCAACTTCCCTTAGTAAGGGGGGCTTTTGATCTCCCCCTTTTCAAGGGTTTAGGGGGGTTAGGTTTTTAGGATACATCAGTTCCATACAGCACCTCTCAAACAACTTCTAAACATCTGCATATAAATCATTAGCCATCCGTGCATTCACTTCCTCAAACAACCTGCGGGTACTATCCAACTTCCTTTTCCCCTTAAGAAAATCAAGAAAACTAGCATGATAAATACTGTAACAAATTTCTCCCCCAACTTCCTGCTTACTCAAAAATTCCACCCACTCTTTTTTCAGAACATATTCCACATCATCCACATCCTGTTGTGCAAATTCAGCAATCATTTCCAGAGTAGGCAAAGTCCGACTTTCCACCAAAATAAACAAAATAATAACCTTATTTTTCTGTGGTTTATCCTCCATTCCCATTCGCACCCAATGTTGTTGATAATAATCTTGCAAACCATCAGGTAATTTCTTCAAACTCAAATCTGGATAATAACCCTTAGCAATATCCGGTAACACATAACGCAGATACATAAAATTATTTTCACTCTTGTCTGCCACCTGCTCAATAAAATCTTCATTGCTAATATTCCCCTCTTGCACCCATTTCTGCAACCTCGCTCCATAGTCTGGGTCCTCATTCAACATAAAACCGATATATTTTTTCACATCATTCCGACTCAAACCCCGATATTCCTTCGCCCTCAAATCTAATTCTGTCATCCCCACCCCTGGAGAAACACTCAAACGTTTATTTTCACGTTCATAAGGTCGCCTAGTCAAGAAAAAATAAACCCCATCCGGCAGGGTCATGGGAAAATCAAGAATATTACCTCCTCCAGTTTGCTCCACCTCATCTAAAGCATCAACCACAATAACCAAACTTTGCCCCCCAAGATTTTCACTAACCTTTTGCAGCAAACTAGACAAACCATCCTGATTAGCATTTTGCAATTCGTAGCGTTTAATTAATTGTTTGCGGATACTCCCCAGAAAAAGTTCAGGTCTATTACGACCATCAGCGCGAATATTAAAATGACAGGGAGATTTATAGTTATCAACATATTTAGCAGCAATAGCACTTTTGCCCATCCCTGCATCTCCAACCACAGTAAAATAACCCTGAGAATTATTCTGAATAAAATTCTCAAAAGTCTTAAAGACAAATTCCCGACCACAAAAAGCCTTAATTTTTTCCTTAATTAAAGACTTAAACTCTGCCGGATATTCATCTAAATTCCAATCTGGATATTTGTCAGAATTCAATTCTGGATAAAGCTTAAATTCTGGAGATCTAGTCCGCTTCGCCACCCCAATAAAAATTCGGCCAAACTCTTCTAATTCTGAGCGAACATCAATCTGAGACTCTTTTATTTCATCTCCCAAAGCATAAGATTGAATAAAATCATCAACTTTATTCCAGAAACTTATAGGAGAATTAGCAGTATAGGCACTCCAAAAAGCGTTTTTGATTTTCTTTTCCCGAAAAAGCTTCAAAATTGACTCATCCTTACCCACCCCATATTCCACCAAAGCATAAATATAAACCCCATCAACATTTTTGGGAGGTTGTGTGGGGTCAAGTTTTAATTCCTTTAAAGTTTTGACAACAATTTCATTTCTTTGAGCTACACTGAGTATTTTAGGAACAGCAGATTTACCAATATTAATAATCGTTTTAAAAAAATCATCTAACATAAAATTAAACCTCAAGTCAGGAATAGTAATAGGAATAAATTTTAAACTTTCTGTTTAAAGATTTAATTACTGCTTCAGATAAAAAGCATCTCCCCAAGTTTCTCCTTCCCAATTTGTTTCAAGTCTTTGAAAATCAAACCTTCCTAGAAATTCGTCTAGTTGCTCAACTCTGGCACAATTTTCATATAATTCATCTCGGTTAACTTCGGTTAAAATATAATTAATATTTTTGAGAGTTTCTCGACTACCTTTTAAAACTTCTAGTTCATATCCTTGTACATCAATAGTCAGGAAATTATAGTTTTGTTTATCCTCTAAAATATCATCTAGTCTTACCATCTCCACAATTTCTTCTCTCTCAAAAATAATCTCAGGATATTGTTCTAAATGTTTCTTGGGTTGTAAAACTGAAGATGACATTCCATTATTCGCACTTTCCACATACATTTTAATTCTTTTATTTTCATTCCCTAAAGCTTTATGAAACAACTTGACATTTTCTCCAACGTGGCTTTTAAGAATTTCAAAATTTTTAGTCAGAGGTTCAAAAAAAACTAAGTTAACTATATTTAATTTTTGATAAATTTCGTACTCTTGACCATAATGAGCGCCAATATGGATTAATCCTTGAATTTCTAATTGATATTTCTCAGCAAGTTGCTGCAAATCAAAAGAGAGATTCTTGGCTCCGGCTGGACCAATATTTCCAAATAGATTTGACATTGTTTTAATAGTAACGTTTTTTTTAACTATATAATATCCTAGATAAATTTTATCAAAACTTTTTGATTAATATCAAAACTTTTTTATCATTTAGTTTGGTGGTAATTCTAAAGGTATTGGTCCTAATACACCTTTGCGAAAATCATCTAAAATTCGTCTAGAAGTACGCTCAATATCTCCGTGATGAATTTGACTTGCGACCTCATGTAAATAACTTTCACCTGTATAATTATTAGCCTTTAACTTATAACGAGATTCTAAACAAGAAGCAGAAACAAAACCATTACTATTAGCCTCTAGAGACATTAATAAATCAATCAGAGTAGCAGCAACACGTTGATTATCATAAGCAGCATCTCCAATATCCTCACAAATAGCTAACTTAATCCCATCTTCTAGATTTTTAATTCTACTAGGAATTACACCAGGAGCATCTAACAATTCAATCTCATCAGAAATGCGTATCCATCTTAATTGTTTAGTAACACCAGGACGCCTAGCACTTTCAACAACCTTTCTCTTTAACAGTCTATTAATTAGAGCCGACTTTCCCACATTAGGAAAACCAATTACCACAGCACGTACAGGCCGAGGTAACATTCCGCGATCGCGCCGTCTCAGATTAACAGTACGACCAGCCTCCATCGCTGCCTTAGCCACCCTCTTCACTCCATCACCCAACTGAGCATTAGTAAAATAAGGTATTTCCCCATTAACTTCAAACCATTCAGTCCACATTGTCATTACTGCTGAGGAAATCATATCCATACGGTTCAATACCAAAACTTGGGCCTTATTGCCTATCCATTCAGAAACCTGGGGATGGCAAGTAGCAAGTGGAATACGAGCATCTCGAACTTCCAGAACCACATCAACCCGTTTGAGTTGTTCCTTAAGATTTCGTTCAGCTTTAGCAATATGGCCCGGATACCATTGAATAGTCATGGGAAATTCAAAAGTCAAAAGTTTAAGATAACAAGGCTTACCCAAAGGAACTTAGAAATCGGATCTTTTCGTCAATGCTTATTGTTAAAAATAAGGATTTATCTTAGAAACCCGGTTTCTTTACATAAGTCTTGAATAGTTAAATTAGAATGGAGGCACCCATTGTCACCAGGGCAGTTAAGAAATTCTCGTGCCTCCCAAATACAGTCCTATTACGAAGAAAACTGTCGGCTTATCAATACTTCATCAATTAATTATTATGGATAATTAAGGTACAACCAAAATAGGACAAGGAGACAAATTAATAATCCGATTACTAATACTATCAGTAGCCCCTTCATTAGTCAAACCAGTACCCCGACAGCCTATCACAATTAAATCAGCTTCAATCTCATCAGCTAAATCACAGATAGTAAAAGCCGGATGGCCTTCTTTTTGCATAGTTTCAGCTGTAATACCCTCCTGGGTAAATATAGATTTGGCCTCCTCTAAAAGTTGAGTAACTCTTTCTGATGAAGTCATTTCTGGGTGAAATGGCTCCTGGCCTTCCGAAGCTACTTCGACTACTGATACTAAAATCAGGCGAGACTGATATGTTTTGACAATATTAATAACTTTATCTGCTGCTTCGCGAGCCTCTCGGCTATGGTCTACAGGAAATAGAACTGTTTTAAACATAGAAATATATTCGTGATTTTTAAGTTTTGTCTATGATCTAGTATTATCCATAATAATCTCCAATTATCTACATATATAGTAGTAGTTTGTGGACTAGATAATGGCCACCTTACCAGAATAAAGCAGAAATAGAAATTGGCCAAAAATCAGATGATTATAGATTTTATTGATTTCTGAGAACGGCACGGACTCCGATAGAATGTTTACCGTGAACTAATACTTTCACCTAATTTTATCTATTTATGGGCCAATAATATTCCCATAGATGGACATAGATTTGAGACAAATACTAGGAGATTAATCCTGTGACAAAAAAAACTGTAGCAAATTTATCGGCATCTGACTTATCTGACAAAAAAGTACTTATGCGGGCAGACTTTAATGTACCTGTTGATAATGGTAGTATTACAGATGATACCCGGATTCGGGCAGCTCTTCCTACAATTCAAGATTTAATTGGCAAAGGTGCAAAGGTTATCTTGACTAGCCATTTTGGACGTCCTAAGGGAAAGGTCAATGAAAATATGCGTCTGACTCTTGTGGGGAAAAGACTCTCTGAAGTATTGGGTAAGGAAGTTAAAAAGTGTGACAACTGCATTGGCAAAGAAGTAACTGCTACTGTGGCAGCGATGGAAAAGGGTGATGTAGTTTTGTTGGAGAATGTTCGCTTCTACCCTGGAGAGGAGAAAAATGACCCAGAGTTTGCTAAGCAACTTGCTTCTGTGGCAGATATATATGTGAATGATGCTTTTGGCACTGCTCACCGCGCTCACGCTTCCACTGAGGGCGTGACTAAATATTTGAGTCCTTCTGTTGGTGGTTATTTAATTGAAAAGGAATTAAAATTCCTCCAAGGTGCAATTGATAATCCTCAAAAACCTTTAGCTGCAATTATTGGTGGTTCTAAAGTTTCTAGTAAGATTGGTGTTATAGAAGCTTTGTTAGATAAGTGTGATAAGTTGTTCTTGGGTGGTGGTATGATTTTCACTTTCTACAAAGCTCGTGGTTTAAGTGTGGGTAAGTCTCTGGTTGAAGATGATAAGATAGAATTGGCAAAGTCTTTGGAAGCTAAAGCAAAAGAGAAAGGTGTAACAATGTTGTTACCTACTGATGTGGTTGTAGCTGATAAGTTTGACCCAGAGGCGAATACTCAAACTGTTAGTGTTGAATCTATTCCTGATGGTTGGATGGGTTTGGATATTGGACCTAAGTCTGCAAAGGTTTTCCAAGATGCTTTAGCAGACTGCAAAACTGTAATTTGGAATGGTCCCATGGGTGTGTTTGAGATGGAGAAGTTTGCTAAAGGTACTGAAGCGATCGCCCGGGCTCTTGCTGATAGGCAAGATGCTATTACTATTATTGGTGGTGGTGACTCTGTTGCTGCGGTGGAGCAGTTAGGTTTAGCGGAAAAAATGAGTCACATTTCTACTGGTGGTGGTGCTAGTTTGGAATTGTTGGAAGGTAAGGAGTTACCTGGTATTGTTGCTTTAGATGAAGCATAAGTTGACTTAGGTTAAGTTATGGGTGCTTCTCTATTTTACCTGATCAATAGGGAAGCACTTATACCGGTTTTCACTTCATGAGTACAATACTTTTGCCCTCTGCCTTCTGTAATACTTTGCTTATATAAGAGATTATTTCTTAATAATGACTTGAAAAATACATTGAATTGTGATACGATGAAAAGTCAATCAGGGTTAAATATATAGGAATTACGCATTCCCGCTATATATGGTGCATAAATCAGTATTTCTTAAGATATAGCCTCTACAATTAGTGTCGTTCGTAAGTCCTGATTTAGTTGATTTAGTTAATGAAATTGACACAACCTAATTATTATGGTGAAAGTAACTATTTTGTAGAGAGAATTAGTTAAAATCATCACAGGCTTTCATCAGTAAAACCAAATTTTTTAGAAATTAATTCTAATAAAGGATTAAATTTATTAAGAATTAATTGCAATATAATTAAAATTAATCAGCTAGTATGAGGTAATATTACCTATACCTGCTTACCAAAAACAGCTTAAGGAGAAAATTGAAAATGAAAATCACTAGACGAGTATTTCTAGGAACAGGCACAGCAATGGCCACAGTGGCGATCGCTGAACTGAGAAAAAGCAACCGAGGATTAGCTCAAAGTGGTGCAATTAATCTCTATTCTTCCCGCCACTATGATACTGACCAAGCTCTTTACGACAGTTTTACGAAAAAGACTGGTTTGCGAGTTAATTTACTTGAAGGCAAGGGAGATGAGTTAATCGAACGAATTAAAAGTGAGGGAGCTAGTAGCTTCGCAGATGTGTTTATGACAGTTGATGCAGGTCGTCTATGGCGTGCTCAAGAACATGGAATTTTGCAACCTGTTTCTTCGTCTACTCTTAACAGTAAAATTCCAGCTAACCTCCGTAGTCCGGAAAACTTATGGTTTGGTTTCTCTAAACGGGCGAGGGTAATTATGTATAATAAAGATCAGGTTGAAGCTTCTGAGCTATCAACTTATGAAGATTTAGCTACAGACAAATGGAAAAACAAGATTTTAATTCGCTCCTCTAGCAATATTTACAACCAATCTCTCATAGCATCTTTAATCGAAATTCACGGAATGTCAAAAGCAGAAAGTTGGGCAAGAGGTTTTGTTAGCAACTTTGCCAGGCCTCCAGAAGGAAATGATACTGCTCAAATAAAGGGTGTTGCCGCTGGCATAGGTGATATTGGTCTTGCCAATAGCTACTACTTAGCGCGTTTGAAAAGATCTCCTAAAGTAGAAAATAAAGCAGTTGCAGAAAAAGTTGGTATGTTTTTCCCAAACCAAAATGGGCGCGGTACCCACGTTAATATTAGTGGTGGTGGTGTAGTTAAAAATGCTCCGAATAAAGAGGGTGCAATTAAGTTTCTTGAACATTTAGCAAGTCCAGAAGCTCAACAAATATTCTCTGAGGGTAATAATGAATATCCTGTAGTTGCAGGTATACCTATTGCTAGCGTTTTGAAATCCTTTGGTGATTTCAAGAGTGATTCTACCAATGTTTCTGTTTATGGTAAGTTGAATGCTGACGCGATTAAATTAATGGACCGTGTGGGCTGGAAGTAGATAAACTCAGGATTTACGCTAAGACACTAATTGTAATGTAAATATTTGAAATATTTATCAAATATACACCATGTATAGTGTTGCTGCGTAAGTCCTGGCAGTATAAATTTCTGAAAAAATCACCAAAAATACACCATATATAGCAGCAATGCCCATGCCGTTACAAACCCTAATTCTTACTTCCGACTAGCTCAGAAGATTTTCCATACTTTTCTTCAGCTATTGCAGGAAAAACTCGCAAGTTATCTTCAGCAATAGACACTTTTACTTGAACTCCAATTGGTAATGCTACTTGTGAAGTAGTACGAGCAATTAATTCTTTTCCAGATTCAGTTTGTAAACAGTAACGAAATTCACGACCCAAAAACTGGCGATCGCGAATCACTACACACCCCTCATTATCAACTTTCAAAATCAAATCTTCCTGACGGATCATCAACTCAAGACGATCAAATTCATCCAAACTACCAATTTCCTCACGAAACATATTATTATTTGTCAACTCAAAAGCACCGACTTCCGTTTCCCAAACCTCGTCACGACGAAGCGCCGGCAAAAAATTAGCCTGAGTCACAAACTCCGCCACAAATTTAGAAGCCGGTTTAGTATAAATATCTTTTGGTGTACCAAATTGTTCTACAGATCCAGCTCGTATAACTGCCACTCTGTCAGAAATTGCCATCGCTTCCTCCTGGTCATGGGTGACAATAATTCCGGAAGCACCTGCATTTTTAAGAATATCCCGTAATTCCTGGCGTAATCTAATCCTCACCTGGACATCCAAATTACTTAAAGGTTCATCCAATAATACCAAAGCTGGCTTTGGTGCTAAAGCACGCGCCAAAGCTACTCGTTGCTGCTGACCTCCAGACAATTGGTGGGGATAACGATTTTCTAGACCAGATAAACCTACTAACTCTAGAACATCTGCTACCTGATGATTAATGGGTGTACTTGACTTTTTGTCGAAATTATGTAATCCGAAAGCAACATTTTTGGCTACAGTCAAATGGGGAAATAAGGCATAATCTTGAAAGACCATACCAACATTGCGTTTTTCGGGTACTATCCAATCATGTCTACTAGCAACTACCTGCTCATTAATTGTAACAATGCCTGACTGTGGTTGCTCAAATCCAGCAATTATTCTCAATAAAGTTGTTTTACCACAACCTGAAGGCCCTAATAAACCTAGTATATCTCCCTGGTATAGTGTTAAATTTACATTTTGGATAGCAGGGGTAGTAGTGAGAGAAAATTGCTTGCTGACACTCTCCAGATGGAGAATTACCGATTGGGCCATTTATTTCTTAACCTCTATTGTTTCATTTATCAGTATCTCTAGCTACATCCAGACCCTTGAAATATTTTTTCATTTCTTTAAAAAGGAAGGCTATTTCCTGAGATTTTTATAGTCAAAAGTCATATATAGCAACCCTAAATAAGTTGTATAGCAATCCTAATAGTTCTCAAAGTCGTCTGGAAAATTATTTATTCTATTCGTAAATGATTATAACCTAATTGTCAAGAAAAATTATTATTAAGTTTATTTAAACTTTTCTAATATAAACAATTAAAATGTTTGATAATATGAAGAAAATTAACCGTCTTAACTGGAATGCTTGGACAATATTCGTGATAGCGATCGCCTCCCTCATTTCAGCCCCTGTAATATTTGTCCTCAGCAGTATTTTCTCTGATACAGGAGAAATCTGGAGTCATTTGGCCTCTACAGTTTTACCCCGTTATCTCCTGAATTCCTTTATATTAATGGTAGGAGTAGGTTGTGGAGTGTCAGTCATCGGAGTAGGAGCAGCATGGTTAGTCACAATGTGCCGTTTTCCTGGGAGTCGTATATTTGAATGGGCAATGTTATTACCCTTGGCAACTCCGGCCTATATTCTAGCTTATACCTATACAGAATTGCTAGAATTTTATGGCCCTGTACAAATGTGGTTGCGAGAAATATTTGGTTGGACAAGTGTCAGTGATTATTGGTTCCCAGAAATTCGTTCTCTTGGGGGGGCGATCGCCCTGTTAACCCTAACTTTATATCCCTACGTTTATCTACTAACGCGAGTGGCCTTTTTAGAACAGTCAACCTGTACTTTAGAAGCTAGTCGTTCTCTAGGAGCAAACCCATGGC
>JAKQYF010000160.1 GCA_023356535.1 Trichodesmium sp. MAG_R03
TCTGTCTGCTTTTTCGGCCATATTTGTAAAGACTTTCTTGATAGCATCTAACCGTTTTGAGTCACTGCCAGCGCGAATCGCGAATTACCCAGGTGGCTTTGACCCGAGATCAACCATAATTTACACAAACCTAGAAAAGCCAGCACAGCCAGCAAAAAAGCTCCTCAGCTATGTAATATTTGTTTTTCTTTGAGACTCCAGCTATTCTTCTGTTTTAGCCAGAGGTATATATTTAACAGTTGACATCCTCCTCGGCCTAAAGGCACTGGGTAACAACCGAGCCATAGCCCCTCGGCGGGTTGACATTTCACCGGCTGGTGCTACTTTGTCAGTAGTCTGGCTACTGGCCTCAATGTCTGTTTTTTGTCTCGGTAAGCCCATCCGCGACTAATATATTTCTTGTAAACTAAAAAGCAAGAAGGACTAAGCTTGTGAACAAAAATCAACTAAAAAGTCCCCCGCTTATGGGCGAGGCTTTAAACCCAATTTTTCGGTAAAATCCCTGTAGGATAGGAGTTTTGCTATGAGGTATAGTTTTTATATCCCTCCTTTATCAAGCAATAAAAAGTCCCCCTTAAAAAGAGGGATTTAGAAGGATCGTAAATGTGCTTTATGACTGTGGGAATTACTTTTACTCAATCAGGACTTACCCACGGGCACTACAAGAGGGTGAGGGCGAATGCCATTCGCCCCTAGATATGGCATTTTCAAGGTGAATTTGCCTAAGTCCTGTCAATAAAAAAAAATTGCCTTACATCAAACAAGGCTATCCAAATCAAAAAATTAATTATGAACTTTCTTAACGAACAGAACTTTGCATAGTAGCAGTTTCAATTGGCTTCATGAAATACAACTTCAAAAATTGCCAACCATTAGAAATATACAGAGGTAACTTCTGGAAAAACTTCATAAAACCTGGCTGATTAGAATTAGCGATCACTGTCAACTTTTCATTATTCTTCACACAAACTTCTAGTCTTTCATAAAACTCAGGATCTTCGACATCTAAAATCACTGGAAAAACCCGCCCCGAAGTTTCATTAGTCTTGTCAATCACATGCTTATCATAATCACGAGCATTCAAACCAATAGAAGCATAAAAATCAGCCCGTTGAACATCATTCAAATACATAGTAGCAAAAACAGAAAGCAAGAAAAACCTGCACCACAACTTTGCCTGCCAATCATTCAGAAATTCTGGGTTAGCCCTCATAATAGCATCAAAGAAATCTCCATGACGATTTTCATCCTGACACCAATTTTCAAAGAAACGGAAAATAGGATAAATTCTATCTTCTGGGTGAGTTTCTAGATGACGATAAATAGTAATATAACGCCAATAACCAATTTTTTCTGATAAATAAGTAGCGTAAAAAATAAACTTTGGTTTAAAGAAAGTATACTTACGACTTTTAGTCAAAAAACCTAAATCCAAAGACAAATGAAAATCCGACATTGCCTTGTTCAAAAAACCTGCATGACGAGCTTCATCTCGTGACATTAAAGTGAAACATTCAGCCAAAACAGGGCTTTTATCTTTGAGGCGACGACCTAATTCTTTATAAAGTAAAAAACCAGAAAATTCAGCAGTACAAGAACGTTCTAGAAACTCAACAAATAAACGACGAGTATTCCCATCTATATGCTCCCAAGATTGAGCAAATTCCTCATCTCTAACAAAATGATAGCGATTATAATCTGCACGGAACTCTTCCAAAATAGCCATCAATTCATCTTCATTCACAGAGATGTCCATTTTAGCCATCTCATCAAAATCTGTTGTATAGAATCGGGGTGTGAGGATAGTTTCCTTTGCAGGAACTTTAACACCTGAACGCAGTTCAGTAAAGGTTTGTTTTTTGAGAGAATCTACCATAAGTTTCGTTGTTTTCTTAAATTATGATTATGAATCTATAGAAATCCTATTTTATTTATCTTTAAAATCTTACCGTTTTTTGGGAATAGGTTTGGGTACAATGGTTAATAGACAAGAGTTTCAAAATTTATTTCTAGTTAATGAAATTGTCACAACCTATTTAGGACTGCTATATGTATTATAGATATAGATATAGCTGAAGTTAGAAGCAAACCCTTCCTTACCTCCCCAGGGCGTTTTCATCCTCCAAAAAAACCTAGTTTATTGATAATTATCCTAGTTTCTTGACAATATCTGTTTTCCATGATAGATTTTTGAGCGGTAATGGCCAATAGCCCCTAAATTTATACCCTAGTGGCTGATATATATTTTTTTTAAATTGCTCCACTAAATATTAATCAGCTCTATCAGGACTTACCCAAAGGTACTATATATTATATATAGAGCCTTGTTCCTTTATGCTAGGGCTAACAAACCCTATCAATAGCATTCATGGGAAAGTCCTATCTATTTTGATAGTCAAAACTATATTTTCTCACTAATACAGTTTATCAAGGCCTGGGGGTTGGAAGTATATAATTTGCGTTAATAATTGTAAAGTTATTGTAGTGTCTAGTTGCAAAAGTTAATGCGTTGATCAAACACTGCTAATGATCTATTTCCCTTACTCTCAAGCAAGGAATTGAGGATTTCATCAATGCATAAATAAGAGAACGCCAAGCCTTTCATCTTGAAAAGGTTTAAAGTTAAAGATTCTTAACTCAAAAATACTATGACTAAGTAGGGTTTGCGCTCAAAAGTCTTTTTGCTCTTTGTAGTAGTCAGTAGTCAGTATTATACCAAATCCGGTTAGTATAAGCAGATGAGGTGAGGCCAAAAGTCAATGACCTTTCCAGGTTACAAAACTGCAAAAAAAATCCTTAACTGAAGCTTATTAATCTATAAAATCAGCTTTTCCCTCATCAAATTTGGTCTTAATTGTCTACAATTTAAAATATACCAGCTGCTAAGGTGGTTAGAGCATTCTTATGTCTCTCGACTTTGGTCACAGCAATAAGTTTAACTTCTGAATTCTGAACTTCTGACTTCAGCTATAACTAGCTTGGCAAAGTTGTATTAAGATGAATAAATTTTTGGAATAGATCTCAATGAATAGTATAGGATTAAGTTACCTATTCTGGGCAGCTGGCTTACTAGGCTTAAGTGGATGCCATCGAATCTACAATGGCAAAATTGTTACAGGTCTAGTTTGGTTCTTTACCTTGGGCTTATTTGGAGTCGGCCAATTTATCGACTTGTTGTTAATTCCGAGCATGGTAGAAGAACATAATGCCAAAGTCAGAACTAAACTGGGTATTTCATATCAAGGAGCACCATTGTATCAATCAAATGGAGCGATCGCCGTCAAAACCCATGCTCCACAAACCCGTCAACAATTAATGGTTGCATTGCTGAAAGCAGCTTCTACAAAGGGAGGAAAATTATCTGTTACTCAAGGAGTTATGGCAACAGGATCTAGTTTTATAGAAGTAGAAGAAACTATGAAAGAAATGCTCAAAACTGGTTACGTCAGTATAGATAACTCTCCAGAGACAGGAATTGTAATTTACGATTTCCATGAACTATAATTTGAGAAACTAAAGTAATAAGTAAAAAATATTTAGTTGCAGTCTTCCATAGTTGCTAAAATTAAGGTAGGATAATAGTTTGTGTATGAAATTATCTGTATTGAGAGAATAGAATAACTTTTATGGCTGTACCAAAGAAGAGAACCTCAAAATCTAAGAAAAATATGCGGAAGGCTAACTGGAGAGCCCAGGCTAGGCTAGCGGCAAAGAAAGCACTATCCCTAGGTAAATCTGTATTAACTCAACGTTCCCAAAGTTTTGTATATCCAAGTAATGAGGAGGAAGAGGAAGAAGATTAATCAACTGGGGCTTTTTAACTACAAATGGTTTACCTAGTAAAACTATGCTAATATTGAAAGCCCTTTTATTTAGATATGCCTCCTAAAAAAATGCCTAATATGCCAAAGAAATATTTCTGAATATAAGCGCGAATTTACAAAAAGCAAAGGGAAGAACTCTTACAGGCAAGATGCAGGCATTACAGCAGTCTTCTTTAATTAATTCTAGCAGATGGTAAAATCAACATCGCATCACCAAAAGAATAAAAGCGGTATTGTTGAGCAATTGCATCCTGGTATAAACTTAAAAGACGTTTTCTGCCAATCATAGCGCTAACAAGCATCAGTAAACTAGAGCGTGGCAGATGAAAGTTAGTTATTAAACCGTCTACCACCCGCCATTTGTAACCAGGATAAATAAATATATTTGTATAATCACAAAATGGTCTAATTAAAGATTTATGACTGTCATAATTCTCATTAGCTAGTGCTGCTGCTTCGATAGCTCTAACTACTGTAGTTCCCACGGCAATAATGCGTCCACCTTTAGCCTTTGTTTGGTGAATTTTATCTATAGTTAAAGATGAAACTTCAACCCATTCAGAGTGTATATTATGGGTAGTAATGTCTTTAACTTCAACTGGACGAAATGTGCCAATACCAACATGCAAAGTTATAAAAGCTTGTCCAATATTTCGTTGTCCTAGTTTATCCAGTAATTCATCAGTAAAATGTAAACCAGCAGTAGGAGAAGCTATCGCTCCTGCCACCCTACTATATACAGTTTGATATTGTTCAGTGAGAGCCTGTGAATCTTTAAGATAAGGAGGAAAAGGTACATGACCAAATTGGTCTAACAACTCGAGTAAAGAAACCCCTTGAGGTAAATGAAATTGTAAAATACGTCCACCAGTTTCTTTATCAGTTGCTAATACTGTTGCCTGCAACTTATAATCACAAGTAAAAGATGAATTAGGTTCAAACTCAATCCTTGCCCCAGTAGTAAAACATTTACCAGGTTTTACCAAAGCCAACCAAGAATCAGAATCAGTTGTGATATGTTTCAATAATAAGATTTCTACCTGAGCACCACTCGTTTTATGACCATAAAGCCTAGCAGGAATCACACAGGTATTATTCAAAATTAGTAAATCTTCTGGTTGGAGTAAATCTGGTAAATCTCTAAAAATATAATAATGGTGTGTGAGAGACTCTATCACCATTAAGCGAGAGCTATCTCTAGGTACAACTGGATTTTGAGCAATTAGCTTTTGGGGAAGTTCATAATCATAAGCCTCAATGGACCAATCTAAATCGGTCATTTTAGTTCTCAGTTATTAGTTATCAATACCTCCTATAATAAGGAGACAAGAAAAACCTAGATTTCCTTTTTTATCCCCTTGGAAGGAGAGACGAGGTCTTGTTTCTTACTCATGTTACTCAATATATTAATGGGCAATTGGGTAAAATCCCCCATATAAATTAGAGTACTTCTGCCCTAGTAATCTGCAATGTATAAGAGTGAGTATATAAGCATCAACCTAATTGGAGAATACTAGGCAGATACAGTTGTAGTGAAAATACAACAGAATTCTATAGCTATTTTAGGCTTCTAAAGATTGTAGACATAATACCTAATTTGTTGATAGGGAAGCGGCAACATCCGCCCCGCTTCCTATCACCATTTCCCAGAACCTTGAATAGTTACTCTGTAGTAGAAAATAAAACTTAGAGGCTAAACTAGTGGGAAAAGGGACAGTTGTAAGCGGTAATAGTTTGAGATGGAATACCTTTACTTTTTAGCAAATACTAGCCTGTGTCTCAGAGTAGTTGAATATTTAAACAGGGCCCAAAAATTATCACTTCAGTTTATGACAGTGATTCATCAAATTGATGGTTGGGTCGTCAAGGTAAAAATGACTCGATACTTGACTCCTCAAAAACATGGAGATTTTAGGGCTTTTATGAATGAATTAGGAATACCTTATGCTCCTGATATCCGTGTGAGAATGGCACTATGGGGTTTGGAAACTGGACAATCACCCTTAAGTGTGATGAGACGTTATCAGGTAGCAGTGGTTTCCCATGGAAAGCCAAATCAAGATGAGATAGAAGCATTTAGAACCCAATTTGTTAAGGGCTTGGGATATTGCCCAGAAACTTTGGGTTAATCTTTAATATGGCCTTAGTTTGTTTGTACCTATACATCTATTAACTATTTTATTAACGTTAGTATGGGTACAACAAATGTTTAATATACTTAATTGATTCTTCACAATTGTTAGGTATTTAGTCCAAGTGAATAATAAAAGCAGAAGGAATATAATTCTGTAAAATGAACTGATAACCCGCTAATTCTAAAGAATTCCCTACCTCAACAGTTAACTCAGATAGTTGCTTTTCTAATGATATGGTTCTGCGAAGGTTAGAATCTTTCCGAGTGTAATGACACCTTACTAAGGCTATATCAAATCTACATGAATAATCTGCTAATTCTGGGCGATCGCTCAAAAATATTTCTGCAGTTTTCCATAGTTTTGCTTGTTTTGACTCTGTAACTGCTAGTAAACCATCTTGATCCCAGTTACCTCGACTACGGGTTTTAACCTCTACAAATGCTAAAACAGGAAGGTTTTGACTAGAGTTATCTTTTAGTGGAAAAGTTTTCACAGCAATAATATCTAATTCTCCCCAAGGACATTGCCACCTTCGATGGAGTATTTGCCAACCTTCTTGATTTAACCATTGTGCCACTAGCTCTTCTCCCAAAATACCTTTGTCAATTTTTTGGGAAATGTAAGTAGATTGACTAGATGAAGAAAATCTCATTTTAGTTTATTCTAAATAATAGATTGATTCAAGTAAATTAGCCAGAAGTAACATGAATTTTAGACAACAGAAAATTTCCCGAATTTTAGTTAGCTTTGTCTTTTCATTAGTAGTATATATGTTTGCTATAGGGACAATAACTGCTATAACCTTTACTAAGGCGACACCAATTTTAGCTGATGAGTATGACAAACAAACTTTGGTAGGTCATGATTTTTCTAATCAAGACTTAACTAATGATTCATTTACTAAATCAATTCTGCGTCAAAGTAACTTTAGTAATGCAAATTTGAGTGGAGTTAGTTTGTTTGGCGCTCATTTAGAAGGAGCTAATTTAAAGGGAGCAAATCTTAGTTATTCTACTTTGGATAATGCTGTTTTTAACAAAGCAAATTTGACTAATGCTATTTTCTCAGGTGCTTTTGCTTTCCATGCTCAATTTCGTGACGCAATTATTGATGGGGCAGATTTTACCGATGCTCTTTTGCGAAAAGATACTCGAAAAGAGCTGTGCAAAAATGCTAAAGGGATAAATACTATTACAAGTAATAAAACAAGAGATACACTCTTTTGTGAATAATTTTTATTCGCCTGAGTTGTAGGAATTAAGGAAGAGGGAAATAACAATAGCTTCCAGAATTGATACCTTGAGTGGGGCGAGGGGAATGGTTCTAGCTAACAGTTTTGACTTACCTTTTGTGAGAAGAGTATTGTTTTGGTGCCTTGAAAAATGAGGATTTTATTATCTACACAAGTTAAATTGCCTAAACTTCAGATCATTTGAGTAAGTTATTTTCAAACAATTCTGGACTTTATTTAATTCTCATTCCTAAACATAATTTTTGGGGGTGGTCTGCTTTAGTTGGAATCGTTCTTAGGACTAGGGGGACTGGAGTAATGGGCGATCGCCTCTAGGTGCAGTCACATTGCTATGAACGGTTTTCCCGACTTTTACCGGGAATTGCTGGGCTTAATGTATCTGTTCAGTAAGTGCAGGGTAATTTTGAGCGTCCATAGGTCATTTTTGGTAACAACTACTTCAATTATGCCTTTTTTCTGTTTCCTTTGTGTTTCCTTTCTTGAATACAATTACTCACCTCCATTTCTTAAGTACAATTACTTATCGCTTCATTGAAATGCACCCTGATATTTTAACTGATAGGTAGACTATGTTTCCAGTTTCTAGTTTCTACTCGAGGGACGTGCTAGTTATTTGCTATGGCAGTTACAACCAGTATGACCGCAGCAAGCTACATCACTCAGATGTCCATTAGCACATTCCTCGGAGCAGTAGTATGATTGGTCTTTCTCCACTGCCACGCTAATATTAACCACACATAGGCAATCAACACAAGCGCATTTCATTTGAGTTACGTTACTCATTGTTGTTTCCTCAATTCATTAATATCATTAATTTAACACATGAAAAATATTTGGTATTCTTATTCGCGTAATGATAGATGGAAATGAGCAATACCTATTGACATCCTCCCCGGCCTAAAGGCACGGGGGTTCCAACCAAGCCGTAGCTCCTCGACGAGTAGACATTTCACAGGCTGACGCTACTTTGGCAGTAGCCTTACACTTGCCTCCACTTCGGTTTTTTGTCTCCGTTTAGCTTCGCTACATGAAAACTGAAGCTCCTAGGAAGGAGGCACGCCCTCCGGTGACCAAAGTAACAAAATAAGAAGATATTTATTGAAAAAAAATTAACTAAAAAGTTGCCAGGGCGAGGCTCTAAACCCAAATTTTTGGTAAGGGAGTAAGATTATCCTGCTAAACTTCTCTAAAAATGCCGATTTTAATTGTAGGGTAAGGATTTCAGAATCTTTTATGAAGATTTATACTGTTGTTTCCCTTGACAAAATAATTACAATAGTATACATAATCATGTTTCTTTTAGGTATATCTTGATATTTTATTAAACTACGAGCAGGGAATATGACCAGCAAATCTCATTATGGAAATTTTATGCTAATTATTACCCCTAATTTTCAATCATACTTTCTGATAAAGACGATTAATTTGTTCTAGTTTTTAGGAATGAAACAAATCTTTGGTCAAAATGAAAATTGCTGGAATATGATCCCACTAGAAAGATGTTTGGCTTAATATTTGCACCTCTTTAGACATAAGTTTTATAATGAAGGTAAGGTATAAGGTAAAATGCTTAGAGAGTAATTTTAAAAAATGTTTTTAATAACCGGATAAAATTTGACGCTAGATATTTTCTTGTGATATTATTAAGTTATCTATAAAAGTAAAAAATCTGAAAAAAGGGACGTTCTATGAAACATCTCTACAGAGTTTTGGCTGTGACGTGAAATCATACTAAATCTTGTTTATTCCGTCTATTGTTCATTTTGAAAGACTGTTCTTTAAATGTCTCAAATTAATATCTATCAATCACTACCTACTAAAAAATCTATCCAGTTCATTAACTTTTCTAGTCAACTAGAATATCCACAACAAATAGTATTCATAGACTCTAATGTAGAGGATTACCAGAGTTTAGCTAATGGAGTTTTACCAGGTACAAAATTAATTATTATTGATGCATTTTCAGATGGTTTCCGGCAGATTACTAGAGTTATTCAACAATATCCTCAGATATCATCTATACATATAGTTTCTCATGGTGGGCCGGGATATTTATATTTGGGTAATAGTCAATTAAATATCAATAGTATTAATAACGATTATACTCAAGATTTAGAAACTTGGTCAGTAAGTAATCTTTTGCTCTATGGTTGTAATGTAGCTGCAGGATATTCTGGTGGGGAATTTTTAGAAAGACTACATCAGCTTACAGGTGCGAATATTGCAGCTTCGGCACACCTAACTGGTAATGTGGCCTTGGGTGGTGACTGGGAATTGGAAGTTATTAGAGGTGAGTTAGAGGTAGATATACCCTTCACAGAGGAGACACAACAACAATGGGGTTATGTCCTTCAATGGAATTATGTCTCTGTTACCAACAAAGTAGTAGATGACACCACCAGCACCAACACAGGGCAACCAGTCACCTTAAAAGCTAAAAATATCGGCAGCAGCGGTGATGATAAGGGCTATAGTATAGCAACCGACAGCGATGGTAATGTGGGGGTTACAGGATATTTCAATAGTAGGAGCATCGACATCGACGGAAATGGCACTAATGATTTAACCATTGATGGCGGTGAAGATAGCTATGTAGCCAAGTTCGACAGCAATGGGAATTTCCAGTGGGCCCAAAATATTGGCGGTAGCAGTAATGATAGAGGCCAAGGCATAGCTACTGATAGGGATGGTAATGTGTTGGCTACAGGATATTTCTCTGGTAGCATCGACATCGACGGAAATGGCACTGATGATTTGACCAGTAATGGCGGTCAAGATAGCTATATAGCCAAGTTCGATAGGGATGGTAATTTCCAGTGGGCCCAAAATATTGGCGGTAGCAATGGTGATAAGGGCCACAGCATAGCCGCTGACAGGGATGGTAATGTTTGGGCTACAGGATATTTCAGGGACAGCATCGACATAGATGGAAATGGCATTAATGATTTGACCAGTAACGGCCAACGTGATAGCTATGTAGCCAAATTTGACAACAATGGTAATTTCCTGTGGGCCAAAAATATCGGTGGTGTAGGTGATGAAAATGGCCGAGATATAACCACCGACAGCGATGGTAATGTTTGGATTACAGGATATTTCGATGCTGCCATCGACATAGACGAGGATGGCAATAATGATTTAACAACTAATGGCAGTAGTGATAGCTATATAGCCAAATTCGACATCGATGGTTATTTCCAGTGGGCCAAAAATATCGGTGGTAGCAATGGTGATAGGGGCACAGGAATAACTGTCGACAAGGATGGTAATGTGTTGGCTACAGGATATTTCGAGGGCCGTATAGACATCAACGGAGATGGCACTGATGATTTGACCGGTAATGGTGGGCTTGACAGCTACGTAGCCAAATTTAACAGCGATGGTGATTTCCAGTGGGCCCAAAATATTGGCGGTGAAAGTAATGAAAATAGCCGCAGCATAACCACTGACAGCAATGGTAATGTTTGGGCTACAGGATATTTCCAGGGCAGCATGGACATCGACGGAGATGACACTGATGACTTGACCAGTAATGGCGGGCTTGATAGCTACGTAGCCAAATTTAATAGGGATGGTGATTTCCAGTGGGCCAAAAATTTTGGAGGTAGAAGGCGTGATAGGGGCTTCGGCATAGCCAGCGACAACGATGGTAATGTGTGGGCTACAGGATCTGTCAATGGTAGCATCGACATAGACAAAAATGGCACTAATGATTTGATCAGCAATGGCCGTGATGATATCTATATAATTAAATTTTCTGAGAATAACCTAGTCAATAATCCTCCAGTAGCTGACGACGAATCATTCACCATGGATGAGGATGGCCCCCCAGTTACCCTAGACCTGTTAACAGGAGACACAGACCCAGAAAACGACCCCCTCAACATCAAATCCATCAACGCTACAGAGCTAACCCCAGGCACAGCTAAAACCATAACAGTACCCAACGGCACAGTTAACGTAGCAACAGATGACACCATCACCTTTACTCCAGACCCTGACTACAATGGTCCCATTAACTTTAACTATGTAGTAGAAGACGGCAATGGAGGAGAAGATATAGGTACAGTTACAGGCACAGTTAATCCAGTCAACGATGCTCCAGTAGCTGACGATGACTCATTCACTATGGATGAGGATGGCCCCCCAGTTACCCTAGACCTGTTAACAGGAGACACAGACCCAGAAAACGACCCCCTCAACATCAAATCCATCAACGCTACAGAGCTAACCCCAGGCACAGCTAAAACCATAACAGTACCCAACGGCACAGTTAACGTAGGAACAGATGACACCATCACCTTTACTCCAGACCCTGACTACAATGGTCCCATTAACTTTAACTATGTAGTAGAAGACGGCAATGGAGGAGAAGATATAGGTACAGTTACAGGCACAGTTAACCCAGTCAATGAATCATTCATCTTCGACATTACCGGTGATGTAATTAAATTTACTCCCTCAAGTACAGAAGCTGAAATAATAGCTAAAAACGGACCTAGTATTGAGATCGGCAGCCAAACTATTTATATCGGTACTTGGCAAAGAACAGGTAACAACCAAGACCCCATTATTGCTAGTTTCGATTCAATAAACCCGACTAATAACTGGGTGCGAACAGATTATGAAACTACCGGAGCAGACGGTAGAGGTCGTGGTTTATTCTGGGATGGAGAAGACGACCTATATGCAGTTTTTAGCGTTGACGGTACTCAGGGAATTTCAGCTCAGGACTTTCGCCGTGCTACCACTGATGCTAAACAATATTGGTTACGCAGTTATGGTCAAGGTGGTGGTGCGAAAGTAAGTGTTATTGCCAGAATAGATATAGATGATTTAACTAACCCAGGAGAAATGACAGATGCAGCATATTTAACAGCACTTTTGAGCAACGGTAAGAGTAATACATTGAAAGTTACCGATATATCTCTTAACCCTGATGATAATTTAATCGTAAAAGCTGATTCTTACTTTTCACCACGCAACCCTGATGGTAGTCGGATTACAATACCAGATGGTTTTTCTTCGCCATTTGATTATACATTAGTAATAACGCCTGACTTAAATGAAGTTCTTGAGACTGAAGTTATTTTTTAGGTACTGAAAGATATTAGATGTAGTATTACACATTTAGGGCGCATACATTGGCAAATTATTTTTGGGAATTGCATAGGAAAAAGCTTAGTTATAGCCCACATTTCGCAATTCATTATGTACAGGACTTACGCAAAGACACCATATATAGCGCATGACAATTTCGACGAACTTCACTATAGTCACGTGCGTTAGCGGAGCTTTGCGTTAGCAATCGCCTAACTATTTTTATTCAAAAACCAATAGTAATTCAAGTCAAATAACCTTCATTTTAATTGAAGGATGTTTCAATT
>JAKQYF010000161.1 GCA_023356535.1 Trichodesmium sp. MAG_R03
GTCCTCAAAAAGGTGAATTTATGGGGGTAACAAGACTAGAAAAAAATGACACTTTGTGGTTAGCTTTTAGTAATGAATCGACTGATTTTCTCCGCTATGAATATGCTCTAGACAGCCAAGGTAATATTAAAAACTTTATACAAGGCTCTGAAAAATATGATTCTCGAAATCGTCCCTGGTATCGAGCAAGTGTTAAGGCAGGTAAAGCTACATGGACTGAAATTTACGAAGACTTTGGCACTAAAAAACCCACAATTACTGCTACTTTGCCAGTATACGATCAGTAAAATCAGCTCAAAGCAGTATGTGGTGTTGATATTTTCTTCTCTCAAGAACTAAGCAAATTCCTCAAAACCATAGAAGTTGGTAATACTGGAGAAGCTTTTATTTTAGATACAAAAGGTACTCTAATAGCAAGTTCTATAGGAGAAGACAAGAGGAAATTCGGGATTCAAAAAGCAATATATAGTAATGATCCACTAATAAAATTAACAACAAAACATTTGACAAAAAAATACAAAAACCTCAGTCAAATTAACACCATAAAACAACTTGATTTTATTCAAGATGGGGAGCAAATATTTATGCAAATTTCTCCTTATAAAGATGAATATGGTCTGAATTGGTTAACAGTAATAGTCATCCCCGAAGATGAATTTATGGAAGAAATAAATAAGAATACTAAATTAACCATTCAACTATGTCTTCTGGCTTTGGCAATAGCTTTAGGTTTAGGACTATTAATAGTGCAGTGGATAACTAAGCCAATCAAAAAATTATCAAAAGCAGCTTCCACAATTTCTCATGGAGAACTAAATCAAAATTTACCAATTAAAGGATTCAGAGAGTTAGTTATCTTAGCTGAATCTTTTAATAAAATGACAAAACAGTTAGCAGAATCATTGAATAATCTAGAAAGAAAAAATCAGGAGTTGCAACAATTAGACAAACTTAAAGATGAATTTTTAGCAAACACATCCCATGAACTGCGTACACCTCTTAATGGAATAATTGGTATAGCAGACTCTATGAGAGATGGTGCTACTGGTCCTGTCTCAGAATTGCAAAAAAAGAATCTATCAATGATAGTTGGTAGTGGAGATCGTTTAGCCAACTTAGTCAATAATATTCTTGATTTTTCCAAACTACGACACCGCAGTATCAAACTACAAATGGGTTCAGTAGGTATGCGAGAAGTTACTGAAATAATTCTCGCCTTTTCTCGGATCATGTTGGGAGGGAAAGATTTACAGCTTATTAATGCTATTCCATCAGACTTCCCACCTGTAGAAGCAGATGAAAATCGCATTCAGCAAATTCTGCATAACTTGGTGGGAAATGCTATCAAATTTACAGACTCCGGTGTAGTCAAGGTCTCAGCAGAATTAATTGATGTTAATACAAAAATAGCAATTACCGTCTCCGACACTGGTATTGGTATCCCTGAAGATAAACATGAGGCAATTTTTGAGTCTTTTGAACAAGGAGATGGATCTACAGAGCGTCAATATGGTGGTACGGGTTTAGGTTTACCAATTACCAAAAAATTAGTTGAATTACACGGTGGTAATATTTTAGTCAAATCAACTCCTGGTATTGGTTCAGAATTTACTTTTACTCTAAATATCTCTGAACAACACCCACAAAGTAGTCATCTTGAGTCTTCTACCCCAAATCAAATTTCTTTGTTGAATACTGAGCATTTAGCAGCATCAGTTCCCGAGCCTACCTATTTAGAATCAGAAATAAATCAAGCTCAAACATCTATTCTGGCTTCATCTTCTAAAAAAGAAGGTGAATTCAAAATTCTTATTGTTGATGATGAACCTGTGAATCTAACTGTGTTATCTAATCAACTTTCTTTGCATAATTATCAAGTTATTCAAGCTAATAATGGGCAGAAAGCTTTAGATATTCTGGCTCAAGATTTTCTACCAGATTTAATTTTATTAGATGTCATGATGCCTGGTATGACTGGTTATGAAGTCACACAAAAAGTTCGCAAAACCTGGTCACTTTATCAACTACCAATTATGATGTTAACTGCTAAAAATAGAGTTTCAGATTTAGTAATAGGATTAGAAGCTGGGGCTAATGATTATTTATCTAAACCATTCCAAAAAGAAGAGTTATTAGCTCGAATTAAGACACATATTAATTTGAAAAAACTCCGCACAGAAAAAGCACATATTCGTCAAACTTTTGGTCGTTATGTTACAGACGAAGTTGTTGATAATGTCCTAGAAACACCAGAAGGTTTAAAACTAGGAGGTGAACGAAAAAAAGTTACCATTCTAACTTCTGACCTCCGGGGTTTTACCAACCTTTCTGAAAGATTAGCACCAGAAGAAGTTGTGAGTGTGCTTAATTTTTATCTTTCTTCTATGGCAGATATTATTATTTCTTTTCAAGGAACTATAGATGAATTTATGGGCGATGGAATTTTAGTTTTATTTGGGGCACTAAATCCTAGAAAAGATGATGCCAAAAGAGCTATTGCTTGTGCTGTAGCTATGCAGCAAGAAATAAAACTTGTAAACAAAAAAATGGCAGCTTGGGGTTATAGTCCTTTAGAAATGGGAATTGGTATTAATACTGGGGAAGTTGTTGTTGGAAATATTGGTTCTGAGAAACGGACAAAATATGGTGTGGTAGGAAACCAAGTTAACTTAACTTATCGGATTGAATCTTATTCAACCAGTGATGAAATACTTATTTCTGAAACTACACTAATAGAGGTAGGAGAGTCACTTTTAAGAATTGATGGGCAAAAATTAGTACAGCCAAAAGGAGTTAAACAACCTATTAATATTTATAATATTAGTGGGATTGCTGGAGAATATAATATTTTTTTACAAAAGGAAGAAGAAATATTTTTAGACTTGGGTGAAGAAATACTTATTCAATATATAATTTTAGAAGGTAAGCACGTTGCGGAAAACCTATTTTCTGGTAGTTTAGTTAAACTTTCTGCTAAAGGAGCATTGGTCAAATCTGATTCCCGAGAAACCAACTCTATACCTTCTGTACTTACTAATATTAAAATCAATTTATTCCCTTCTAATAACTTAGGACCAATAGCAGACGATATTTATGGGAAGGTTTTAGATAAACCTGTAGATTCTGGATATTTTTATATTTTATTTACTTCTAAACCACCAGAAGTAAAAGCTTTACTTGATGCTCAATATAGTAAATTGATCAACTAAAAATTATTTAGATTTTAAGCTGTTAAGCATTTAAACAATGTATTGTTAATGTTGTCAACACGACCAAATCCTTACTATAGGACACTTTTTCTTAATTAGTTGTTGTCAGAATAGGCAATCTAGATAGTTAACAGTTTATATTTCCTATAGTATAGTTATATTTATAACCCAGCATACAGCCTATTCTATTTCTATGTAAGTGTAGTACAGTGATTCTAGTAGATTAGCTTCACAATAAATCATACCTAATCCTAATATTTATCCTGGAAAATAGCCCCACGTTTAATTAGTTTCTGCTTCATTTCCTCAGAAACTCCCATGTTATTACCAAATATAGTACCATCCAATTCTGCACCTTCTAGGTTTGTTTTTCTTAAATCAGCTCCCAATAGCCTAGCATTTTTTAAGTTAGCATTCATCATATTTGCCATAACTAACTTTGCATTTGATAATTCCGCACTACACAATTGGGCGTTTAGAAGTGTAGCTTGATTCAATAAAGCACCTGTCATAATAGAATTAAATAATAAAGTATTGCTCAAGTTAACCCCTCGCATATCCGCATTATATAAATTCGCTTTAATCAAATTAATATCTGTTAGATTAGCATGATTTAATTCAATATTAGTGAGATTAGCACTACTGAGATTAGCATATCTGAGGTTAGCATATTCTAGATTAGCATTAGTTAAATTAGCAGTGCCTATATTAGCACCCTTAAGATCTGCATGTTTCAGGTTAATGCCACTTAAATATCTCCCATAAGCCCCGTGATTAACAATATCCCAAACCAAATACCACTTATCATCTAATTCTGTTTCATCATTAATTTTTACTCCTCTGAAATTAACATAGTTTAAGTTAGCATTCCTCAACTTTGTGTTATTAAGATTAGTATCAGTCAAGTTAGAACCTTCAAGATTAGCACCTTCAAGATTAGCACCTTCGAGATTAGCTTTATTTAAGTGACTTCCAACAAGATTAACATTAGATAAATTAGAGTTTTTTAGATTAGCATTTTTAAGAGTAATATTCCTCAAATTAGCATGACTAAAATTAGTACCTGTAAGATTAGCTTCATTAAAGTTAGCATCATCAAGTTTCGCATAACTCAAGTTGACATTTGTGAGATTACTATTTCTAAGATTAGCACGAGTTAAATTAGCACTAGTAAAATTGGCTTGAATTAATTGTGCATCTGTGATATCGCTACGCCCGAGGTTAGCACCTTCTAGGTTAGCACCTTCTAGGTTAGCACCCTTCAGGTTAGCACCTCTGAGGTCTCCCCCTTGAAAATTTACTTTACTAAAGTTAGCAAACCACATTATTGCCCCACTTAGATTAGCATGACTCAAATCGCTATTGCTAAAATTAGTTCTTTTCAGATTAGCGCAAATTAGATAAGCACCCCTGAGAATAGTTTCACTCAGATTAACATCATCTAGATCGCTCATACTTAGGTCAGCGAATTCAAGATTTGCGCCAACAAAATAGTTAGTAAATTTTTGATTCCTAGTTTGATCTGTTTGATTTATTATTTGATTAGAAGTATCTTGAATTATTTTCTGTAATTTATCAAGTGATTTTTGGTTAGCCATATATAGCTATCTGCTCCTTAAAGCTTTAAATTAATATCTTAGATCATTCGGATCAATAACTTGCTCAGGACTTACCCAGTACCTCTATACATGGGGTATAAATGGGTCTTTGTCAAGAGCTTACCACTGCAGTTAGTGCCGTTGCGTAAGTCCTGTTGCTATAATTAATAGCTATTTGTTGCCTATAAAACAAAATTTTGTCAGGACTTACCAAGCTGAATGTTTAAGTAAATCTAAAAAAAGCAATAGGGAGTTAGGAGTCAGGAGTTGGGGGATGCAACAATATACAACTATTAACCAGAAATTGTCTACCTTATGACAATTCAAGGGATATATAAACCCATTATAACTTACGCATAAATGCTATGGGTAGGGTGTGTTTTGCTGACGCCAAGCGGAGCGAACGCTTCGCGACTTGAATTGTGCACTTCGTAACGCACCAAGCCTCTATATATAGTACCTTTGTGTAAGTCCTGCTCATATCCTTACATCTTTAGGACTATCCTCTTAGATTAGTCACAAAAAGATCAAGGTTAGAGTAGCTTTTACTCATTTCTAGAGTGACGCTTTGAATAAAACAGCCCTAGTCAAAATATAGCAAAAATATAGCAGTTTTTATTTATATTAAGCTACAAATGTTTGTAATGAAAGGAATAATTTAGAAGGTATAAAGCACAATTCACAAAACATTCGGTGGTTTCTGAGGTACAGTCGCACTAGATTCTTAAAGAGTTTTTGAAGAATGAAACTAACTTTTCATTCTTGTTCAGCCAATGTACTAAAATTATCAGACCACACTTATACCAATTACCATAAACTTTGCTATACTTGAGTTTTCTATTTCTAAATATTATTTGTTGGAGCAAATAATATTTAGAATGGTAACTTCAGTTATAAAGGAAAGTTATTTTTGCCAGCTTTCAAGTATAGCAGAACTTTTGAGAATTGGTATTACATGGAATAGGCTGTATGTTTTCACTTTCAATGGAAAACGCTATAAGAATAAATCATTGATTGATAAAAGTATATCATCTAACTTTAGCTATCCATAACAAACCCAACCACCCCTGATTGATTATTTGACAATAATTTATTAATTCCTGATTTTTTTTCTGGTTAACCATTCTCAAACACTACTCCACGACTAATTAAATTTTGTTTCATTTCCTCAGACAAACCAGCATCATGCCATAACCTAGCTTTCTCTACTTTTGTATTCTCAAAATTCGCTCCTTTTAAATTTGTTAATGCTAATCCAGCTTGAGTTAAGTCAGCATTACTTAAATTTGCATTACTTAAATTTGCATTACTTAAATTTGCATTACTTAAATTTGCATTACTTAAATTTGCATTACTTAAATTTGCACCACTTAAATTGGCCAAAGCTAGACTAACACGGTGCAAATTTGCATCAATTAAATTGGCATTACTTAACAATGCGCCACTCAAATCTGCACCACCCAAATTTACTTTACTAAGATTAGCTTCACTCAAATCTGCATCACTTAAATCTGCACCTCTTAGATAAGCAGCATATAAATTTATACCACTCAAATCAAAACCACATAAACTAACACCTAATAATTTAGCACCAGCAAAATCTTGAGCAGGATTTAGACCAGCAATATTTGCTAAGTCCAATAAATCTTCTGTATTTGCCTCAACTACATTTTTGCTTATTATTCTAAACTCTGAAAAATCACATCCAGCAGTAGTTGCAGATAACATCAAACTTTGCAACTCCTCTGAAGATTTGCGTTGTAGTGAATTAGAAGTTAATTCTGAGTTGAAATTCTGCGATCGCAACCACAGCACCAATTTTCTTTCCAACACTGCGAGTTGATTGGGGCTAATATTATGAGGCCATAATCCTTCAATACCAATCATAGAAAAAAAATTTTATCAGCTATATTTTTAATTGTTATAGCAGTTTTTCCTGCCTGAGGATAAGTTTTCACTGATTTTTCTGTCCTCAAATAATGCAGATACATCAAGGCCGGCAATTCCCGGTAAAAGTCAGGAAAACCGTTCATAGCAATGTGACGGCACCTAGTGAAATACATTTTATCTAATTAGCAATTTCAATATTTTTTTTACCTGTTTAATCGAGCTTTGATAAGTTTGCTCATCTGGTTCACAATCAAATCTCCGGAAAATACAATTAGGATTCAGGCAATTAAAAAATCCTTTTGTTTTTTCTAAAGCAACGCGGTATCCAGAAACAATACAAGAATTTACCTTAGTTAGATTATGATTAGTTTCTGGCAATAAATTCCAGGTATGATCTAGAAAAATTGAACTAGGAGAACCAAAGCCAATAACATCTCGAATAGTAGATATCATTTTAGTTATCAGTTAAGCTTAGACGGATCAAAATTACATATAATGAAAGGATAAAAATAAGCTTATCAGTTGTGAGTACCGACCGCTAAAGCCAGAGCCTTAAAAGACTGAATCTAGCATTTTTTCATCCCCTTAAAAGTACAGGGTTGAGATATTATTGTTTAAGAGTTAATGTCCATCAAAGTTTTCCAAGCAAATTTTGGCACAGCCAACATTCGTCGCCAGCGCCAAGGCTCCTGATAAAGTCGATATAACCACTCTAAAGAATTGTTGCAAAACCAAGCAGGCGCCCTTTCCTTCACACCAGTCCATATATCGAAGCTCCCACCAATACCAATCCAAATTGCCTGAGGACAAATATGTTTATTTTCTGCAATCCACAACTCTTGACGAGGAACTCCTAAAGCTACAAATATTAATCTTGGTTGCAATTGTGCCAAAGTCTGTAAAAGTTCCTTCTCCTCTGCTGAAGATAGATAACCATGCTGAGAAGCAATGGATAACAGTGGCACTTTTTCTTGCCAAGTCTCTGCGGCCTTCATAGCTACCCCTGGGCTTCCTCCATAGAAAAATACTAAATTATCTGGATTTTGTTTTGGTGCTTGCCACAAAAGACTTTCTGCCAATTCAATACCAGGACAACGCTGTATAGATTTACCCTTAAGCCTCAAATATAAAACCACCCCAGCTCCATCAGGAATTACCAAATCAGCTTGACAAATCATCTTAGCTAATAAAGAATTTTTTTGACTTTGCATCACCATTTCTGCATTCAGTGTTACTACATAAGTTCCCACTCCTGCCTCTAACCGAGAAAGTAAGTAACCAGAATAATCATCTAGACAATGTACTGGTAAACCTAGCACCAGATTTTCTGTAAGTGGACTAAGTGGAGACCCAAAATTTTTTTCCGTCATAGATATTCTATTTTATTAATTTTTATTTCTGACAATTTAAAATCTTTAAATATTTACTAAGTTACATTACTTGATCCAGATCTTTGAGACTATAGCAATCTTATTTTATTTCTGTCCAAAATCTTATTACTTTTTGGGAATAGGTTTGAGGACAATAGTCAATGGGTAAGAGTTTCGGAGTCATCCTAGTTTTTTAATTTTCACAACCTATTTGGTATCGTTATAAAGTAAACATTATGCCATTTTAATTGAACTTTAGATTTTACTGTTATATAATGATGATGCTATTGATAATTTTTTACATGAAGGTTTATCTGGCATGGATATAGCTGATATAGATGGGCATCATGAAAAGCGAGCAACTTTTAGGAATGGGATAGAGGGTGTTGTAGTTCACCCATTAAGGTAAAACTTAATTAAACGCTCATTAGCAGGAATATTTATCTATCTTTTTATAAACTATAGCAATCCTATTTTATTCATGTCAAAAATCCTGCTACTTTTTGAGAATAGGTTTGGGTGTAATAATTAATAGACAAGAGTTTCGGAATTTACTTCTAGTTTTTGAATTGTCACAACCTATGGGCGAATTGCTATATTCTGACCAGTAATACTTTTATAAAAATTAAAAATTAGTGTTTATGAATCTCAAGGCAGGAGTTGTCCTTCAAAAAGGTAAATATATTATTGATAGTATTTTAGGTCAAGGAGGCTTTGGCATAACTTACCGAGCTATTAATAATCAATTGAACGAAATTGTTGTATTGAAAACTCTTAATGAAAGTCTACGCCAGCATCAAGATTTTGCTAAATTTCAACATCAATTTATGGCTGAGGTTCATCTGTTAGCTAACTTTCAACACCCCAATATTGTCAATGTATGGGACTTGTTTGAAGAAGAACAGCTTGTCTATATGGTCATGGACTATATACCAGGTAAAAATTTGGCTCAGTTAATACAGTCTGGCCATAATCTCCATCCCAACCAAGCTGCTAATTACATACACCAAATTGCTTCAGCTGTTTCAGTAATTCATAAAAATGGGTTTTTACATCGGGATATACAACCGAAAAATATTATTAGGCGAGATGGAACTAATACAGTTGTCCTAACTGATTTTGGTATTACCTGTAATTTCACTCCTGGAATTCGGCAAACTCATACTAATTTATTTTCTTTGGGATATTCACCACCAGAACAGTGTAATCCACAACAAAAGTTAGGTCCTGTAACAGATATTTATGCTTTAACAGCTACATTATACTATTTACTTACTGCTAAAGCTCCTACTCCTGCAGCTTTAAGACTTAGTCAAGCTGTTCCTCAAACACTAAAATTGTTTACAAAAGAACTAAAAGATTTTCAACCTAACCTAACTCCAGATATTAAGAATACAATTCTCATGGGATTAGAAATAGATCCTGAAAAACGACCTCAAACTGTAGAAAGTTGGTTGGCACTTCTGTTAAATGAATCAAATATTTTAGAGTTCAAAAAACAAAATAGTTATTTAACAGAGAAAGCATCTAAATTTAACAATAATGATCAATGGATAGAGCCGAAATCAGAATCAAGTGTTTGTCAGAAAAGAGGTAATTATTTTGCGAATGAAGCTAAAATCAAAGCAGTTAATAGAAAAAAGATCAAATCAAAGAAGTTTCATTTTTTTATTCCTAGTGATACAGACTATAAATTGAATTGGATTAATCAGCTATGTTTGCAATTCACATTTTTTTTGTTATTTGTCTCTACTGCGGGAACTTTTGGATGGATAGGTTTTGATATCACCCTGCGTTATAGCCATAAAAAAGTAAATAACAACCGAGCATCTTTGACATTAAGTAATTTATTAGAAAATCTCAAGCAAGAGCAAAATTACACTTTCCGAAATCACGACCCATCTAGTCCTCTTTTTGATTATCCTTCAATCAAAACTAGCTCAAGAAATCCACCAAAATTGAACAAATTGCCGAAGCAAAACTTGGGACAGGATAATTCTTTTCCCAATGGTTTTTCTGTCTATAATAAGAATGAATCTTGGTCAGAAAAAGTAGATTATTCTACTGACATAAAAAATCCAGTTTCTCCTAAAAATTATTGATCTAACAAAGAAGTAAATTTGCTAGACAAATCATACATTCCTTCTGATTATAAACTTAAATATCCGCAGTCCAACCATCAAAAATATAAACAGCCAAATCAGTACCAAGATGACTACTATTAATTTAATATTTTAGTCTTCCTATAGTTGATTAACTAATTAACTATACTTTGAGAAAAAATAGGTTAAAAATAATATCAAAACCTTATACAGTAATGTTTTTATCTTAAATTAACCGTTTTCTGAATATACCTTAGGTTTTAGTTATTTTTATTTCAGATATTTCCTTTGCTAATACTGGGTTTGGAGTCATTTTCGATGTGACAAATCTCAAAGTCCAGTATTTAAGATGAAACAGTCCTGCAGGGATGGTTAGGGGCTAAGCCTTTTTTGTGGTGAAAAAAGTGTCTAGTTTTCGGTCCCTCAAGCTCAAAAAGTTAGCATTTTGGGCTGATCATGGCAGAAAAATGAAGGGACAAATATATCCGACTATCTCATTCGACTACCTACTCTATACATTGTCCGTCCCTACCTGTACGGATGTTCCATGGAAAGTTCCGACTCCTCCTCCACGGTTACAAGACCATTTGATTTTCTAAGGCCAGTCAGGAAGATATGGGGTTTAGAGTAGGTTTTTTGATTTCTGGAATAGGGCTTTTTCCTAAAACCCACATTCCCGCCTCTACGGTCGGGGTTAGGGCCGACAGGGGTATGTTTTTAACACGGGGGGTGAGTAACTACTGTTATTGAGTATAAAATCTCCACAAAAGTTTACTTGTCTATACAAAAAATTGGTCCAAAATCCCCCCATACTTCCGGCTTAGGGGTGGATCCCCTACTCATTAAAAAGACTTAGAGAACAAACTCTAGTTAAACTTAATAATCTCTGTAATTCTTCCTAACTCAACGAAACAGAAACTTTGAGCAGACTCTAAGATTTATTTGATAAATACCTTCTTAAGCAAATTAGGTAAGACACTCATAAAATAATGTGATACAATACTTTACAATATGAATCTGTTTATATTTAACAAATGGCTGGCTCATTGACCAAACTTAAATATAAATAGACAGTTTGTGAAGCAGATCAACAAAACAACCCGGATCAGCTCAAAAAACATCTAAATTAGATTCGTAAACTATCAAAAAAACTATTTTATTATGAGCAAACCACCAATTCATGCTTTCTTTTTGGGTAGAGCCATTGCAGAGGGCATCTATGAGCAACTAGAAAATGGCATCACAAATACTCTAAGTGGGTTAGGTAAATTTGATGCAGAGCAAAGAGAAAACTTGCGCAACTTTATTGATCAAGTTTCAGAAAAAGCAAACAGAGAAGCTCAAGCAGGAAATAATACCAGTAACATGAGTAGTCCTAACGACTTGGACTCTCAACCCAAAGATCTACAAGCCATAATTGACGATTTAAGGTATGAGGTAGCTCAACTCAGGGAAGAATTGAAAAAATATCGTAATCGCTCTTCTTGACCTTGACCTTGAAATAAGATTAATAGCTAGCCCCTTCAAGGGAATAAAAAAGGAAATTTTGGATTTTCTTGCCTCTTGCTGAAGCTGGAGGTACTAATAATTGATAAATAACTAATAGATTATAAAATACTGCTACTGTGTCTGTTCTCCTCGATGACATTATTAACCATAATAAACAAGCTAACTATACAACTGGAGGCTCAATGACTAAAGCCTCCAGTAAACTCTATAGCCAGAAAGCTTATCGCTGGAATAGAAAAAATTACTCTCGCCAGCGTCGTTACATTGATATTTGGAGTTTCGCTGTCCTTTGGCTAACTTGGCTTTGGGTAGATAAAAAAGATTGGAGTTATAAGGGGGTAGTAACAGAAGAAAAGAAAAATCTTAGACGCCGCAAACAAGCTATTTGGGTCCGAGAGAAAATGCTAGAGTTAGGCCCTACCTTTATCAAATTGGGGCAGCTATTCTCTACCCGTGCTGACTTATTTCCTTCAGAGTACGTTGAAGAGCTTTCCAAACTTCAAGATAAAGTCCCTGCTTTCAACTACGAACAAGCTGAGATAATTATTCAAGAGGATCTGGGCAAAAAGGTAGAAGAACTATACCCAAGCTTTGATCCTGTTCCTTTAGCTGCTGCTAGTTTAGGTCAAGTTCATAGAGCAAAACTACACTCTGGTGAAGATGTAGTGGTTAAAGTACAAAGACCAGGGTTGACAAAACTATTCCAAATTGATTTGGCTATTCTCAAAGGAATAGCTCGTTATTTTCAAAGTCACCCTGAATGGGGTCGGGGTCGAGATTGGTTGGGTATTTATGAAGAATGTTGCCGAATTCTCTGGCTAGAAATAGATTATCTCAATGAAGGTCGCAATGCTGATACTTTTCGTCGGAATTTTCGTAGCTGTAATTGGGTAAGAGTTCCTAGA
>JAKQYF010000162.1 GCA_023356535.1 Trichodesmium sp. MAG_R03
TTTTTGTTATTTTGCGAAAAAATCCTGATGATTAATCATCTCTCAATTTTGGAGATATGTCCGGAAAAAAACTGGCCAATAGGTAAAGATTTGATTAGGACTTACGCAACGGCAGTAATTGTATTGGTAATATCTTGAAAAAGTTATTTATGATTCATATATAGCTGTACTGCGTAAGTCCTGTTGATATAAAACAAATTTATCACAAGAGATAGAAACTATTCACAAAGCTAACTAGTGTTTTTCATAAATTACTGCTAAAGTCTATCTAAAAAAAAAAATTCCTGTTATGATATCGCGTGTTAAGGGCGCGGTGTGGAGTCTAAGGAGCAATTAATGATTAAATATGTTGATTTAAGTGGTAAGCCATTTCATTTTATTGGTATTGGCGGCATCGGAATGTCGGCTCTTGCTTATATTTTAGCGAAACGCAAGTTGCCTACTTATGGCTCCGATCTCAAATCAAGCCATATAACAAGACGTTTAGAAGCAATAGGAGCACACATATTTTGGCGCCAAGAAGCCAAAAATTTAGAGTTATTTAAGCAAACTACTGAAGAACAAGATTTATCGGTGTTAAATAATTCTAACTTAAATTTATCTCCTACCGCTCCCTGTATAAATATAGGAGAAGTAACGACAAAAAAACACAATGTCAGATTGGAAAATAATGAAGGAATTTCTCAACTACCACAAGTAGTTTGTTCAACAGCAATTAATACAACAAACTCTGAGTATAAGGCAGCAGTTGAACTTGGATGTCCAATTTTTCATCGCTCAGATTTATTGGCAGCCCTAATTCAGGATTATCAAAGCATAGCTGTAGCTGGAACCCATGGCAAAACTACAACTAGCAGTTTAATTGGGTTTATGCTTCTAGAGGCTGGTTTAGACCCCACCATTGTTATTGGTGGAGAAGTAGACGCTTGGGGAGGTAACGCTCGTTTAGGTAAAAGTCCTTATTTGGTGGCAGAAGCAGACGAGTCAGATGGCTCTTTAGTGAAATTATTGGCCCACATTGGTGTAGTCACCAATATTGAATTAGACCATCCAGACCATTATGATAGCTTGGATCAAGTAGTGGAAATTTTCCAAGTGTTTAAAAAAAACTGTCAAACCTTAGTAGGTTGTATTGACTGCTTTACAGTTAGAGAGAAACTTCAGCCAACTATTAGTTACAGTATGAACTTCGAAAGTGACGCTCACTATAAAGTAGACTGTGTAGATTATCAATCTAATATTACCTTAGCTCGTGTTTGGGAACAAGGCCAAATTTTGGGACAATTAGAGTTGGGGTTATTGGGTAAGCATAATTTAAGTAATGCTTTGGCAGCAGTGGCAGTGGGTAGGTTATTAGGTTTAGAATTTTCTGCTATTGCTTCGGGGATCGCTAAATTTGAAGGTGCCCATCGTCGTTTTGAATATCGAGGAGAGTGCAATGGTATTGTATTTATTGATGATTATGCTCATCACCCTAGTGAAATTAATGCAACTCTGGCAGCAGCTCACTTACAGACAAATCAGGAATTAAGTCCCAAACCTCATATATCAACAAAAAACTTGCCACTCAAAACACAAAAGAACTCATTGCTTATCCAAAGAGTTGTTGCTATATTCCAGCCTCATCGTTATAGTCGTGCTCAGGCTTTTATTTCCGAGTTTGCTCAATCATTTAATGACGCTGACATGGTAATTGTTACTAATATCTACAGTGCCGGAGAATCATCTGACGGTCAAATTAATGGCCAACAATTAGCTGAAGCAATTTCTAATTATCATAGACAGGTTTACTATCGATCATCTCTAGACTCAGTAAGTAAATTTTTGCATCAAGTTCTCAGACCAGGGGATATGGCAATATTTCTCAGTGCAGGTAACCTAAATCAGATTATCCCAGAACTTATGAAATATTATCAACAACCTCACTACCAGGTCTTGTCTAGTGACATAGCTTAATGAGAAATATGAAGTTAACTTAAAGAAGTGGTCACCACTTAGTTCATTTTTTTAAGGTTTATAAGTGGGTTTCAACTACTCCTAAACCATCCAACGTTTGGGGTTAGTCCGGCTCCCTAGATATCAAAGCTGTTAAAGTAGTTCCTCCTAAGGAGGCTAGCTGTCTGCGGAGCATTCCGGCACGGAAAAGGTAAAAGCTGATAGCTAGTTAAATAACTTCAAAACAAACTCCTGAAATTACCATAATTCAAGTATTAGTTATCACCATGACTCTTTCTTATCACATAGCTAGCTCAGAACAAAGGCCACAGAAACCTATTCCCTTATTAGGAAAAGATTGTGTAATTAGGTCTAATGTTCCTCTGGCACCTCTAAGCTCTTTCCGAGTTGGAGGGCCTGCTCAATGGTATGTTACACCAAAAAAATTAGAGCAACTACAAGCAAGTTTTCAGTTTGCTAACTTTGAAGGATTACCAATAACTTTTCTAGGAGCAGGCTCTAATATGCTAGTCAGCGATAGTGGTTTATCTGGATTAGTTATTAGCAGTCGTCATCTCCGTCACATCTCCTTTGAAAAAGAAACAGGTCTTCTAAATGTTGGAGCAGGTGAATTATTACCACGTCTTGCTTGGAAGGCAGCTAGAATGGGTTGGCAAGGCTTGGAGTGGGCAGTTGGTATCCCTGGCACTGTTGGTGGTGCTGTGGTAATGAATGCCGGGGCACAAGGTAAATGTATGGCTGATGTATTGGTGAATGCCCAGGTTATTTCCTCTAATGGTCAGATAGATATTTTGTCTGCTCAAGATTTGGAATACAATTATCGCTATTCTAAGTTGCAAGGTAAATCTATTTTGGTGGCTCAAGCTACTTTTCAGTTACAACCAGGAGAAAATCCTGCCCTAATAAGAGCTATAACTTCTGAAAATTTTCACAAGCGAAGAAGTACCCAACCTTATCACTTACCTAGTTGTGGTAGTGTTTTTCGGAATCCTGGACCAAAACCTGCTGGTTGGTTAATTGAACAAGCTGGACTTAAGGGCTATCAAATAGGTATGGCCCAAGTCGCTCACCGCCATGCTAACTTTATTCTGAACTGTGGGGGAGCTACTGCTAAGGAAATTTTACAACTGATTTACCATGTTCAAGAACAGGTCGAAAAGCAGTGGTCTTTGTTATTAAAACCAGAGGTAAAATTTATGGGAGATTTTTTAGAAGTAGCAAGTTTATAATTACAATAAAGCATAGCTTGTGTTTGATAATAGTTGCATAATTTAAGAGAACAAATAAACTACATAAAATCTAGAAATTATCGTAGGCAAGATAATTTGTATGCTCATGACTCAGAATGCCGAACAAAAAATAAATTATAGTCTGTTTTTTATTTGTTAAAGCACCTAAAATTAGCACCAGTTTCAGATTCCCCACCTTCTGGAACTATTTATTTCTATGTTTAAGGAAGTGGAACAGCTATAAAAAATTTTATTGTTTTAGGAAATATTGAATAAATTAGGACTGTAAATGTCGATTTATTAATTATAATTAAGAACTAAAAATCTATATGTAGTGTTATGATTCTATAGATTTTATGATATTATAATCAGAGTAGGTCAGGATTTTAATCAACGCCTACTAAAGCACAAAATAAAGTGACGATTGTATCTAAGAAAAAAATACCACGGATTTAGCGAATCAAAGTTAAGCACGTAGGTTTCAAAAAGTTAAATATTAAGGCATCATGCTAAATGAAAAGTTAGCTCCATCGATAGCTCGCCAGAGATTTTCTGGGTAGTGGTGCACAAGTAGTGATTTTTGGACTTAAACTCCTGACTGTGAAAGTGGTTGGCTCACAAATATCACTACATCTACAGGACTACCATTTTCTGAATTTTAGCAATGATTAACAATCAAAATCTTTGCATCAGGCGGTAGTATGGCGCTACAAAGGAATGGTTTCCATTATCCACAACTTGCCATAATTGCGGTCATATTTATCAAGAATTAAAGTTAAAAGACCGTACTTTCAACTTTTCTAGGGCACTGGAACAATCATAGACCGTTACTTAAATGCAGCAATTGTGTTATCCCAATATGGGAAAGTCAATAGAAAAACTAGGTTGGGCTGCACCCGAGTCTATGATGTTTGTCAACTATCCGGAGCCTACTCCCTTGGTTGAAGTAAGAAATAAATATTACTGACTCCCTAGAGTGGTGGGTCAGGTTTTCCCTGACTTTGTCAAGGTTGTGGATGTTTTGTACAGCAGGTTAACAGTGAGATCAATAGTAGCCAACAAATAAAACTGACGAAAATGCACTCTTAGCATAGTGTATGACAAAAATCCTGTGGAAATTATCTGATGGGAGCTTGGCAAGATCAAGAATCTGTGAAGCAGGAAATCTTGAACTCACATTTTATATTCTTCCTTTTACATTAGGCTGAATAGCTGTTAACGGGAGAGTATGTCAATGGCAACTAAAAAAATATCAAATATAAATTACCATAGAAGAGTAAATATGTCACAAGGAAAACAGGGGAAAGACAAAGACAAAGGTGGTGGTTTTGGCTTTGGCTTAGGGAAAATGAAAGAACTAAGTGTAGCTATTAAAAAAGCTCAAGAGGTTCAAGAAGGAGCCAAAAAACTTCAAGAAGAACTTGATCAATCAGAAGCTGAAGGGTCAGCAGGTGGTGGCTTGGTCAAGGTTTTTCTAAGTGGAAATCAAGAACCACGGCGAGTAGAAATTTCACCAGACGTACTAAATGAAGAAGCAGATGTAGTTGCTGAACTAGTAATAACAGCAATGAAAGAAGCATATCAAAAGTCTACCTCTATGATGCGGAAACGCATGGAAAACTTGACAAATGGCTTAGATATATCAAAGTTATCCTAGTTTAAATAGTAATAATGGCTAGGAAAGGTTTAAAGTTAGGTAGCTACAAAATATAATAGTAGACTAATTGAAAAGCTATATCCTAGTCTTATTGCTATAATTTATCTTAGTGAATAGAGGTAGTAGCTTAGACTTAATTAAGTTTAATACCTAATTTTTTTCGTTCTTCTATTTAATTAATTTATGCCTTATCAACTACTATTTGTTTGTCTTGGTAATATCTGTCGTTCTCCCTCAGCAGAAAATATTATGAATCATCTGATAGAAAAAGCTAATTTGAGCAAATACGTAGTTTGTGATTCTGCCGGTACTGGAGGTTATCATATCGGTAGTCCTCCTGATGCTCGAATGACTTATGCAGCTAAAATGAGGGATATTAACCTCAAAGGTTCAGCCCGTAAATTTCAAGTAAAAGACTTTAATAATTTTGATTTAATTCTCACAATGGATCAGGAAAATTATCGAGATGTACTTCGTTTAGATAACTCTGGTAAATATCGAAATAAAGTGAGGTTAATGTGTGACTTTTGTAGATATTTTGATGTTAAGGAAGTACCCGATCCTTACTATGGTGGTTCAGATGGATTTGATTATGTGATTGAGATACTTTTAGATGCTTGTGAAGGGCTATTAGATTATTTGATAAATCAAAAGAAAATAGTAATTAGCAATAGCTAAATTTTACATTATTTACTAGAAAAATGATTAACTACATTCCACTTAATAAAGTCAAATTAATAAAGTCAAAAGTAAGAAGAAAATTATAGTGGTCAATAGGAGTCAACGATTCAGTACCAAGCTACGGATTTTATACTAATTTCTATGTTACAAATTGAAGTTCGGAAGATGGGATTGAAGCTTTTTGGTCCCAGCACACTAGCTTGTCAAATCTCTTTGCCTCTTTAAAAATGCCGAACAATATAGGTCGGAGTTGGCGATATATCCTGATTTATTGCGGCCAAAATAATGTTTACTTGAAAAAAAGTGGGCTGGACTCACTATTTAAACAGAAATAAGCGTTTTGATAATATTTGTGCTTAGCCTTTCCTATGTGCTTATATGAGCAGTTAGAAAAATCACAGGTAACAAAATAAAATTTGGGCGTGCTCGAACTTTTCTTACCAGTTAATAACCTTCTATTTTTGGCATCACAATATTAATAATCATGAGATGAGGCCCAGATTTTTCAACTATATCCAAAGCTTGTTGACAATTTTCAGTTTTGACAACTAAGTACAGTATAAATACTGAGCAAGCTACCAATTTTTATGATACTTCAATACTACAAGTTGACCTGTGGAATGTGATTTATAGAAGAAGGTCCCTCTAGAAGGGCCAAGATTTAGAGGAGTAATAGTTACCAAAAACCTTAATAAACCTTTTGAAAGCTCCTAATATGTCATTATGTAACTTGAAAAAAGTTTGTCGAAAGATACATCAATTCTTTGACAAAAACTATTAAGTTAAGTATAACATCGTGTGGTTAGTAACTTGTTTTAACAAGGGAACACTCCCCCCTGGCCAAGAACTAAAATTTTTCTTTGGATAAATTGTCGTAAGTTAAGGGACGTTAAATAATAGACAGTGAGACGTCACAGTAGGGATTAGAGTAGGCTTATAGCCTCCAAGCTGTTAAAACTATGCGTCCTGTTGTTTCACAACAAGACAATGCCTGCAACAGCCATCACTTTAACTGGTGATGCTATACAGATTCAAGGTGCATAGCTTTGAAGAGGTTAAATGTTGCACTACCCACAGATTTTACTTTCTGACAAGCTATTGGTAGTTGAATATTTTTGGAGATTAATACTTGGGTTTAGGTCTGGCTTCAAAAGTTAAACCTTGTTCACTTTTAATTATAACTTACGGCTAAATTAGCTGGTTGGCCAAGATTTCCATGGAAAACAATACCTCGCTTGTTAGCTGCCAAATGACGCAAAATCTTATAGATAGTTTCTATCTGATCACTAGCTCCTGCTTTTTCAGCTAATTTTTCTAAAGATAGAGGAGATCCCTCTTGCTTGAGAATATCTATTACCTTGTTTTGTAATTCTAGCACTATAACTGCAGCTTTTTTGCCAGCTTCTACTCCTGGTTGGTTATAGGCATTAATATTAACTAGAGAGCCATAAAAACCAACAGCTCGCTCATAAAGGGCAATTAATGCCCCTAAATTATAAGGATTAACTTTGGGAATAGTGACTGTAATAGAATCTCGCTCATTTTCATAAAGTGCTTGTCTAGTACCTTGGATAAAACCAGATAAGTAGTCTCCAGAGGTTACCCCTGGTTCTATTTCAGGAGAAATGCCTTCACGATCTTCAAGCACTTCAATAAAGGTGATAAAGAAATTAAGTACACCATCCCGCAGTTGTTGTACATAAGCATGTTGGTCTGTGGAACCTTTGTTGCCGTAGACTGCAATACCTTGGTTGACTATGTTGCCATCTAGGTCTTTTTCTTTACCTATAGATTCCATAATTAACTGCTGTAGATAACGACTGAATAATAGTAAACTATCTTTATAGGGGATAACTATCATATCTTTTTCCCCGTGACCGTTACCTACGGCATACCAACTCAAAGCTAACAAAGCAGATGGGTTACTTTTGATTTCATGTTTGCGAGTAACTGCGTCCATTTCTTTGGCCCCGGCCAGCATTGCCCGGATATCAATTCCTTGCAGTGCTGCGGGTAGCAAACCCACTGAGGATAGTTCGGAAGTACGTCCACCTACCCAGTCGGCCATGGGGATAACATCTATCCATCCTTCAGATTTAGCAAGTTGGCCAAGCTTACTATTAGGAGTAGTAATGGCAACAGCTTGAGTGGAAAAATTTAAGTTTTGAGATGCAAAGGCTGCTTTTACTTCCATCATGCCATTGCGAGGTTCTGGGGTTCCTCCAGATTTGGAGATGGCTATAACTAGGGTGCTTTTGAGACGATCACCCAATTTGTGAAGTACCCGATCTATGCCTGCTGGATCTGTGTTGTCAATGAAGTCTATTTCCATTGGTGGGTCATCAAGACCAAGAGCTTCGGCCACAAATTGGGGGCCTAAAGCTGAACCACCAATACCAATGGACAGAATATCTGTAAATTTGGGAGCGTTAGAAGGTTTAATTTTTCCACTATGGACTTTATTAGCAAAAGTTTCTATTTGTTCCAGAGTTTGGACAATTTCCTGTTTTATTTCGAGGGTCGGAGCAATATTGGGATCTCTCAGCCAGTAGTGGCCAACCATCCGATTTTCGTCTGGGTTAGCGATCGCACCTTTTTCTAAAGCTTCCATATTTTGGAAGGCTTTTTCAAATTTAGGCTTCATGATCTCAACAAAGGAGTCATCAAATTTAATGAGACTTATGTCAACATAAAATCCTAATCCTTCGTGATAGTAAAGCCAATCAATATAGCGTTGCCAGAGTCCTTTTGATTCCATAAAAATTACTTTATTCAATATTTTTACTCTCCTGCAACTTGTAGTTTAGAAGACTAGATTTCTGGCTTTAGTAAAATACGGATAAATTTAACAATTTGACCTGTTACTTCTCTTCCTAGAGAATAATTTTCCACAGTAAATTTATAGAAAATAGCAATGCTTCCAATTTCTCTTAGTTCTGGCAATTTTTGTCAGTAATTTATTTGACTGAATTTAAGAAAAAACAAATTATATGCTTTCTGGTAAGCCACTTATTCTACGACTTTAAGATCTTCGATATCAAGATTGAGAATAACCCACTTCTACCCTCATAATAATATTGTTTTTTATATGCTTCTTCTATTCTAGTTTAATACCGCGCCTGATCTGCATCAATTTGATGGTTTGATACCAGTTTCAATCAATACTACTACATTAACTTTTTGTATGATTAAGGAAAATTCAATAAATAGCAATAGGTTTACCTATTTCCTACTGCCTTTTTTACCGTGACGATCTTTTTTAAATTTGCTTAAGGACCATTAAAAGTATTGGAAAAAAAATGACATTGAATCATGAGAGTATATATTTATTATTTATGAAATAGCTAAAAGCTGACCACGTGCTATGTGAATGCTTAACTATCTTCTTTTTACAATAATAATATTTGTAAGGCCTCTTCTTTAGTAAAAATATCTCCTGGTTTGTGACTTGTTTTAGATTTTTAAATAGCTGTCATAATGAAGTTATCATAATAAAGTATTTGTAAATATTCCCAAGCTTTTTCTAACTCTACATCAGACATTTTTGCAATTCAAGAATACATTTTAATCTTTAGAGAATCGATAGTATTTGATTTCACTTTATGTTTCTCCTCTATTTATTTATATAAGCATTTATCAAGTTACTGAGGTACAGTTATTTTTCTTCTTTTCTATTTCTTTTTTTTCCGAATTACTACTTTGTAGCAACGTTGCATAAGACTTCCATACTCAAACAAACGAATTTTGTGCCTCAATGCTTATGGGAATTGCTATATGTTATATTTGACTGATAAATTATTTTTTTTGATGGCAATTTTCTTTAATTACTAAAGTTTCGTTGAAAACGGGTATCAAAATGATGTTTCTTTTTTTGGTTGCATTTTTGACAGAGGGTTTGTAGATTACTAATATCATTACTGCCTCTTCTAGCAAGGGGAATAATATGGTCTATATTAAGTTTTGTTTGGGTTGAACTTTTACCACAACTTTGGCAGTGGTAATTGTCCCGCTCAAACACATATTTTTTAACTGAACTAGGAATTTTTATCCGTGGTGTTTTGTTCATAATTAATTTCCCAGAAAATTACTGAATTTAAATAATGTGATTATAGCGTTAATTTAGATTGAATGGATTTTAAAAAAATTACTCCAATAGCTTATAAAATAATTATGTAAACTCAATAATTTATAGCTATGTCTTCGGAAATAAATTCTATGCCTGCATCAACTACTGGAGCAGATGCGGTTGATGAGGCGATCGCTAAAGGAATAGATTTAGATGGCTCTCCTATTCCATCACCAAAACTCGACCTTTATCACAAGGTTATGGCATTAGAAGGCCAACGACAAAGGACCGGGGTTAGTAATACAATGCGGTCTCGTATCGTGCGTATTGGGGCGAAGCATATTTCCAAAAATGAGTTAAATAATATGTTAAAAAATGCAGATTTTGCTCAATTGAAGGAAAAAGAAATTGCCTTTTATTATAGTGGGAAATAGAAATAGTTTCTAGGGTTGGGGTTTAGAAATCAAGCCTGTTTGGTATCTAAACTCTTAAAACAACTAAACTCCTACAAAAAAATATTCAAAAATCAAGATTTTGATATACGTCAACTATTAGATAAGATTTGTAATTATTGGCAGTTTTTATAAGAAATAATTGTTTTTATTCTATATTAGTTTTACTGATTAAATTTTCCCATAAATCATCTAATGGAGATTCTGATTTACTATTTTTAGATGACTTTTTTCATATTTTTGAGAAACTTCTTCCTCTCTATAATTTTAAAATTTGTTTCCCATATAATTTTTCTCTTTAACTCAACATATATAAATATATATAACCCATTTGGTATCTCTTACATTAATTTTTCTTTCTACAACATTTGTGCTCCCTGAGAAATTATACTATTTATGTTGAATAAAAAATCATGGGTATGGGCAAGTAACCCCATCTAATCTTAGAATATCACAATTTTTGTGAGAATGCAATTGGAAATACCTTTGACGTGCAATCTTTTAGAAGCTTCAGAAAATGAAAATGTTTGTGGTTTTCCATTTAGGAGAAATGGATGGAAAGATTTGATGATGGAAAAAAATACCATGTCTATTTTTATGAGCTTCCCAAGATGAAAATATTTGTCGTATTGCTGTATTTTTCCTGGATAAAATTCCTCAACAATATTTGATTCTTTTTGGACTAATCAAATTGGTTGACCAAAAAATCATGCGCTTATGCGAACTAACCCTTATAGTCTTTATAATATCACAATTTTTGCGAGGATACAATCAGAAATACCTTTGACGCGCGTTTTTTTTAGGAGCTTTGAAGAATGAAAATATTTGTGGTTTTCCACTGAGTACGAGCTGGGAAAAAAATATCCATAGAGTCAAGTCTTAATTAGACAAATTTAGGGAAAAATTCTACAGTAACTTTGACTTTAATTTTCCCTGGTTATCATCCTTTAGAATCATATCTGAGAATTTTACAATCTCAAGCTTCCTCAAATATTTGTGCTTTTATTTCATCGGAAATTATTGACTTCTTTTAGATGATAGCTGCCAACTGTTTGGGTTCAATAAATAAAATTTAAACATAAGAACTTAAACCTAATCGTTATATTATATGACAAAACTAAATCTGTATCACTTCATCAGTTTTTAGTGGTTCATATTAATTGTTCAGATTAATTTACTCCTCATAATTTTGGGGATAACTAAGAAATATGTAGGGAGATAGAATATCCGACATAAATCAAATTTTCCCCATAAAATTTCTACTGATTTTCCTGATGAAATTGCCGTAAGTCATCAAGTGGGGATGGTTGAGTTGTCATAACTTCTGAATTATTATTGCCAGAATTTTCCCCTTTATTTTCTGAGTTACTTAATTCATTTTCTTCTATTTCTTCTTGAGGCTCATCAAGGTAAAACTTGACAGAAAATTCGACCTTTAATTTCCCTGTTTGCCAACCTTGAGTGCCTGGTCTCAAAACTTCACACTTTAGACCATCATCAAATAATTGATTCTTTATCTTATTATCATAAATGTTTACTACTCTGATAATTGATCGTTGTAACTGAGCAACTGTCATATATAAATCTTCAAAATTAAGTCTTAGACCTAAATTTTTTCCTGTACTTTCATTAATTTGAAAAACTGCACGTCCTTCCAAAACTTCTGAATTATTATTGTCAGAATTTTCTGCTTTATTTTCTTCTTCAAGTTCATCAGGGTAAAATTTGACAGTAAGTTCGACCTTGAATTTCCCTTTTTTCTAACTTTGGGCACCAGGTCTCAAAATCCAAGTATCTAAACCATAATAAAATAGTTTCTTTTGTATCTCAAAATAAAAACGATTAGATAAATCAATAGAGACTCTGCTAGTAATTGATAATGTTAACCGGTCAATTATTAGATAGGAATATTCAAATGTATTTATATCCAGTTCCAAATAATGACAAACATTTTGATGAAGTTTAACAACATCATACAAATTCAATACAACAAACTTTTGATAATCTAAATTTTCTGACATATTTAATTATTCTGTCTCCAAGAAATTAGTATCTAATTGTAGGATCCATCAACAAAAAATCCTACACTTTTCTGTGATATAAAAAATGCTATAAGCAGTTAGTTAGGTAATTGCTGATGACTAAATATTTACTAAAAAATATCCCTAACTATTCAAAATCATCTGTTTATTTAAATCACAAATAAACCACATTTACTCACCCTTGAATAACTTCTCATTCTCATTGCTTACAACTTCCAAATTTTCCTCACCTTTGCCAAAATCAAACTCAGAAATAATTGACAACTGCCGCTCATTGAACAACATCACCTGTAGACAACTATTAATAGAAGAAACTACTTGATTATAAACCTTAACTTTCTCCCTTACCTCAACTTGTAAACGTAAATTTCTTTGAATTTTATCCCCAGCTTCCGTCTCTAAACTTTGCTCTAAATATTTCCGCGCTTGATTATATTGCTGCATAATATCTTCCCCTTGTTTTTCAGCCATTGG
>JAKQYF010000163.1:0-8580 GCA_023356535.1 Trichodesmium sp. MAG_R03
GCATTTAATAAATGAAATATTTCGTGAGCTAATTGACCATGAAAAGCATATTCAGATGGTTTACGATTTAAGTAAATAGTAAACTCTCCTTGATTTGCATTATCAAGTGAAGTTAAAGGAGTTGTATTTAAGTTTAAATTAATTTTTTTTACTGGTATTCTGGGTTTACCGTAAAGTTGTTGACTATAATTAAATCCTGATGGTATAAAGCCATAAATTTTAGGATTATTGAAACTAGCATCTAAGGCTTTTATTTGAGGTGAGGATATAAATTGAGCAGAAACTTTTTGAAATGTTAACTTAGAAAAGTATATAAAAATTATTAGGGAAATAGTTGCGATTAATAAAAATTTTATTCGGGAAATAATGAACATAATAAAGATTTTTTGGCAGTTCTTTAATCTGAAAAGCTCATCTATAGCAATCCCATCTAAATTTGTGAGAAAAATGAGCTATTGTCAGGCAAGAGTTAAGAACGCACTTCTACTATAAGAAGCTATCTGACTCTACCTAATAACTTAGGAGTGGCATAATAACTTTTGAGTTCTATTTTACACTAGATGGTAAACAACAAAATCTAGTACAAGAGTAATATTCCCATTTTATCCTAAATCCTGGTGTAAAAGCAGGCTTACCCCATTGCCTTGCCCAATCCCTTATTGAGAAATAGCTGTAACTTAAAAAAATACCATCAGGACTTACGCAAAGACAATATATATAGCCCATAATAATAACGACTATCTTCACTATAGCTTTATGCGATCGCCTAACTATTTTTATTCAAAAAACCTTTAGTTATTCAAGCTAAATAACCTTCATTTTAATTGAAGGATGTTTCAATTGGTCGGTTAGATATTTTGATCAGGACTTACGTAGTGCTACTATATATAGTGTTTTTTGGTGATGATTTCAGAGACTGAAACTACAATTAGTTTATTTGCGTAATTCCTATTCATAAAAAGATATCAAACGTCACAATTAAAATATTGTAGGGACTAACCCTAACTAGTCCCTACTGTAGTCTACTCACATCAAAACTGCTATAGGAGTTATAGACTACTTTGCTTCAGTAAAATCAGCATCAATTACATCATCTCCTCCACCTGTAGCATTTGAAGAGGAAGCACCAGAATTACCATTTGATGTAGAACCATCACCAGGTGAGTTGCCATCTTGTTGATACATATTGCTGCTAACACTGTAGAGAGCTTGTTGTAACTCAGTAGTCAGAGAAGTAATCTTCTCATCGTCTTCTTTAACCACAGCATCACGCAAGTCTTTAATCAAGCCTTCAATTTTAGTCTTATCAGCTTCAGGAACCTTATCTCCCAACTCCTGAATTTGCTTCTCAGCTTGATATGCTAGAGAGTCAGCTTGGTTCTTGCGGTCAATTTTTTCGCGACGCTCTTTGTCTGCAACAGCATTTGCTTCTGCTTCTTTAACCATCCGATCGACTTCTGTATCTGGCAGAGTTGAAGCACCTGTAATACTAATAGATTGTTCTTTTCCAGTACCTTTATCCTTAGCCGTTACATTTAAAATACCATTAGCATCAATATCAAAGGTAACTTCAATTTGAGGTACGCCACGAGGCGCTGCGGGGATACCATCTAAGCGGAAAGTTCCCAAACTCTTGTTATCGCTAGACATTTCCCGCTCGCCCTGTAGTACATGAATTTCTACATTTGTCTGACCATCTACAGCAGTTGAAAATACTTCTGATTTCTTAGTAGGAATAGTAGTGTTACGCGGAATAATTTTGGTCATGACCCCACCCAGAGTTTCCACACCCAGGGATAGAGGAGTAACATCTAACAAGAGAATATCTTTAACTTCACCTGCTAATACCCCAGCTTGGATAGCAGCTCCAACAGCAACAACTTCATCAGGGTTAACACTTTGATTGGGATCTTTACCTAGAACTTTCTTGACTACCTCTTGAACTGCTGGAATGCGAGTAGAACCACCAACTAATACTACTTCATCAATAGCTTTTTTATCTAACTTAGCATCCCGGATAGCGTTTTCTACAGGAATACGGCAGCGATCAATGAGATCTGAACATAGACCCTCAAACTCAGCTCTAGTAAGAGTTAGATCCAAATGCTTGGGCCCATCTTGGGTAGCAGTAATAAATGGTAAGTTAATTTCTGCCTGGGTAACACTAGAAAGTTCAATCTTAGCTTTCTCTGCTGCTTCTGTTAAACGTTGTAATGCTTGTTTATCTTTACGTAGATCAATACCCTCTGCTTTTTGGAATTCTGCAGCTAGATAATCAACAATTTTCTTATCAAAGTCGTCACCACCAAGATGAGTATCACCAGAAGTAGCTAATACTTCAAACACACCATCACCCACTTCTAGGATAGAAACGTCGAATGTACCACCACCAAGGTCAAATACTAAAATAGTTTCGTTACTTTTTTTGTCTAAACCATAAGCTAGAGAAGCCGCTGTTGGTTCGTTGATAATTCGCAGTACTTCTACACCAGCAATTTTACCAGCGTCCTTGGTTGCTTGTCTTTGGGAATCATTAAAGTAAGCAGGTACGGTAATTACGGCTTGCGTTACTTGTTCGCCAAGATACTTACTAGCATCATCAATCAGTTTACGCAGCACTTGGGCTGAAACTTCTTCAGAGGCAAATTGTTTTTTTAGTACTGGACAATCTAATTTAACATTACCATTAATGTTAAGAACTTTATAAGAAACTTCAGTGGTTTCGTGAGTTACTTCATCAAATTTACGGCCAATGAACCGCTTGACTGAGTAGAAGGTATTTTGGGTGTTCATCACCGCTTGACGCTTGGCGATTTGACCCACCAGTTGTTCTTCTTTTTTACCATAAGCAACTACAGAGGGGGTTGTACGAAAACCTTCTGCATTAGCTATGACTGTGGGTTTACCACCTTCAATAACAGCAACACAAGAATTTGTTGTGCCTAAGTCAATTCCGACTACTTTTGCCATAATAGTGTTTTTGCTCCTAATAAATACAAAATTTTTGCTTGTTTGTCAACTGTTCCCAAAAATCTACAAAAACCTAATAAAACTTAATAATTATCTGATTGTGGCCTATTTATATTTTCTGCTTTATTCTGTTTATGCCCGCTTTATCCAGTCCACAGGCTACACGGTCGAACTGACAGTGGAAGCTGGGTTTAAACTAGATTGGGTTTAAACTAGATTACAGATTATAAGTCAACAGTTCTAGTTCTGTTTTTTTTATTTATTTGAGGACTAATATTTACAGCTCAATTTAGATTGATTCTGAAGGTAAGTCCATTTTAAATACAGTCTTAAGATTAAGTTACATATATCTATACTGCGGTTAGTTAGAGGATTTCATGAAGGTGTATTTACCGAACATCAGTGAATATTGGATCTTTAGGAACTTTAATTCTTATAATTTTATTTCTTTGCTATTTCTAATTTTAGGACTAGGAAGCAATCGCTGTCATTGTGGCAAACCGTAAGTTAAATGTTGTGTTTGCCGTCTTCATGTTTTTCCTTAATCACTTAGATGTATTATACAATTTCTATAAAGTAATGCTCAGCTTGGAAGGTGGTAAAAATAACTAGAGAAATCACAGAGGTTAGTTAAAAATAAAATTCCGTCAATAAATAGTATTTAAGGTTTGCTGAAAAAATCTTTTTGCTCTTTGCAGTAGTCAGTAGTCAGTAGTCAAGAGAAATGGGAATTTAGAGGAGGTAGTCAGATATATTTATCCCTTGATTTTTCTGCCTAGGGAGCGCCCCAAATACTAACTTTTTCAGCCTTGTTGGACCGAAAAGTAGGTAGTTTTTTCGACATAAATAAGGCTAATACCTTTATTTGTCAATAGTTTGATACCAATTCTCAAAAGTTATGCTATACTTGGAAGCTTGCAAAAATAACTTTCCTTCATAACCGAAGTCATCAATAGTATCAAGTATTTGCTCCAACAAACAATATTTAGAAATAGAAAATCCAAGTAAGCTGTTCACTATTTAGACTACCTCTTCTAATAACAACCAATTAAAGCATAAATATTGTACAGTAAAGATTTGGCTATTTCGGCTAAATTTACAATACGTCATTTTAGCAAAGTTTATGGTAATTGGTATTATATTTAATCAGCAAGCCCTATTTAGAGCTTGCTGAAAAAGTCTTTCTCAGGAGTAGGGGAACAACCCCTAATATCTTCCAGGACGAGATGTAGGGACGTTTCGCTTGGGACATGAAACGCATTTTTGTTATGCAATGTCCCTACAGAGGAACGGGGAATTAATAGAGGAGGTAGTCGGATATATTTGTACCTTGATTTTTATGCTTAGGGAGCGCCTAAAATACTAACTTTTTAAGCTCTTAGGACCGAAAACTAGACACTTTTTTCCCTCCTAAAAATGCTGAAGCCTTTATGTGTCAATGCTTTAATATTGAATCAGCAAGCCCTCTTGAGAAATAGACAATTTAAGTATAGCAAAGTTTTTGAGAATTGATATTAGTTAATTTTTTATTTTTATCTCAGAACAGATGAATATCTAAAATATTCTTGAAAATGGAAAAACTATACTTAGGCAGCAAAATAGTTTTTAAATTTAAATACTTTTTGATAATTCATCTAAAAACTTCGAATATTATGTTCACTTAAATGGTTATACTTACCCTTTACCATTAGGGTTTTAATTTGTCTTTTGTAGGTTTAGTTAAAGTCGGAAACATAACAAAAAAGCGTCTCTACTCTAATAGACTAATAATAAAAACTGCTATGAATATATGATAGAAAACATCAATAAATAGTTCAGCTATATTATTGCTTTTGACTTGAAATTATATAATCTTAAAGCATTAGTAACAACAGAAACCGAACTAAATGCCATTGCTCCACCTGCAATAATAGGATTCAATAACCAACCAGTTAAAGGATATAAAATACCGGCAGCAATAGGAATGCTTAAACTATTATAAATAAAGGCAAAAAACAGATTTTGACGAATATTTTTTATGGTTGCACGACTTAGTTTAATTGCCGTAATAATACCAGTTAAATCTCCAGAAATTAATGTAATATCGCTAGAAGCGATCGCTATATCTGCACCTGTACCAATAGCTATTCCTACATCTGCTTGAGCTAATGCTGGAGCATCATTAATTCCATCTCCCACCATGGCCACAATTTGATGGTCATTCCTTCTTTTTTTCTTTTCTAATTGCAGATTTTTTACAGTTTCAGCTTTTTGGTTTGGGCGTAATTCAGCAAAGATTTTACTAATTCCAACTTCAGTACCAATAGCTTCTGCTGTTCGGTGATTATCTCCTGTTAACATCACAACTTCTATTCCCATTTTTTGTAATGTTTTAACTACATTTTTTGAGGATGATTTTAAAGTATCAGCTATGCCAAATATTCCTTCAATTTGACCATCAATTGCTATCCAAGCAGTAGTCTTTCCATCTGCTTCTAATCTATCTTGATAATTTAGGAAATTAGTCATCTTAATTCCTAACTCATTCATCCAACGAGAAGTACCTATTTGTACCAATCTATCAAATACTATTCCTTGCACACCCATACCAGATATTGCCTCAAATCTTTCTGGTTCTGGTAAGGGAAATTCTACACCTTGAGCTTGAGCATATTCTACAATTGCTGTAGATAAAGGATGTTCAGATTTTTTCTCAACTGCTGCTGCTATTTTTAACAATTTTATTTCGTTTTCATTGGTAGTTTCTTGAACAGTTATGTAGTTAGTAACTGTAGGTTTACCTTTGGTAAGTGTGCCTGTTTTATCTAAAATAATTGTTTCAATTTTATGAGCAACTTCTAAAGTATCTGCGCCTTTAATTAATATCCCATTTTCTGCTCCTTTTCCTGTTCCTACAACAATGGAAGTAGGGGTAGCTAATCCTAAAGCACAAGGACAAGCAATTATTAATACACTAACTGTTGTAATTAATGACATTGTTAAATTTCCAGTCAGACTAATCCAAATAAGAAAAGTAGCAATTGCTATGGCTATCACCACATATAGAAACCAATAAATTACCGTATCTGCTAATTTTTGAATTGGTGCTTTTGAAGTTTGTGCCTGTTGAACTAACTTAATTATTTGAGCTAATACCGTATCTTTTCCAATTCTGGCAGCCTCAAATTTAAAACTCCCAGTTTTATTAATTGTTGCTCCAATAACTTCATCTCCAGGGTTTTTTTCTACAGGTATACTTTCACCAGTTACCATCGATTCATCCACTGTAGAAAAACCTTCTTTTATTTTCCCATCAACTGGAATTTTTTCTCCTGGACGAACAACAATTAAATCGCCTATTTTGAGTTTTTCAATCAGCATATCTACTTCTTTTCCATCTCGAATAACTCTAGCAGTTTTTGCCTGCAAACCCATCAAATTTTGAATAGTTACTGAGGTCTTTTTAAGGGCGCGATGTTCAAGCAGTTTGCCTAATAAAATCAGAGTAATAATAGTAGCTGCTGCTTCATAATAAACATCAGGATTTAATCCTTGTCTAGTAAAAAAATTTGGGAAAAATGTAGGGAATAGAGAATAAAAATAAGCTGCTCCCGTACCTATAGAAACTAAAGTATTCATATCTATAGAAAGATTTTTTAATCCTTTAGTAGCACCAACAAAAAATGATTTTCCACACCAAATCATAACTGGTGTTGTTAATATTAATTGTAGCAAGGAATCACCTAACCATGAAGGTATCCAGGGTAAATTTAATCCAATCATCATTGGTAAACAACCAATAATTAAAACTACGCTAACAATACCACCGAATATAACTTTATTGATCATTTGTTGTTCTATTCGGCGATTTTCTTTGTCTTTTTCTGAAAAATTTATTGTTTCCTGAAGTAGTTGTGCTTCAAAGCCTATATTTGTTACAGATTGTTGAATTTTATGTAAATTTGTTTTGTGTGAATTATACTTAACTGTTGCTTGTGCTATTGCAAAGTTAACTTGACATTCTGCTACACCAGATACATTTTCAATTGCCTTTTGAATTTTATTAGCACAGGCAACACAATTCATGCCTTCTAGCTTTAAGTGTGTTATTTCCATAATTGCCTCCTGATAACTAGGGAGATAAATTTAACTTCATCATGTAAAATCCATGCTTTATCAAAAAATAGCTCCAATTCCTATTCCTTTTACCTCCTGTTTCCTGGCTCAAAGCAGCCCATTTCTCTCACAAATCAGATAAGATTGCTATAGAAAATCTAAGTATAGCAAAGTTTTTGAGTAGAGGAGTAGGGCAGTGGAAAAGAAGTAAACATAATCAGGACTTACGTAGAGTTGCTATATATAGTGTATAATTTCAGCGTTAACCTATATTTGTCACTGCAGTTAATGCCGTTGCCTAAGTTCTGATAATAATAATTAACATTAATATAACTTAAGCATTACCTCTATAATATAGTGTATTTTTGGCAATTATTTCATCCCACATTCCGCACTTCAAGCTGACCAATACTCCCAATCTTTTCAAGGGATTCATTTGTTAACAATAAATGGATGGAAGCAAGTTGTTAATCTCACAGAATAACACTGCTTTCTTTTAGAGTTTTACCATATGCTTGTCAAAAATATTATGGCTGATTTCAATAGTATGTGCTGGCAATTTGAGCCAGAAAAGTTTAATAAATGCGATCGGAGTTGGAGTATTGCTGCGCCTCTTTTTTCTGCTAACTATACCAACTGATATCACGTCCGGTAGCATCGTTTGTGCATAAAATTAAGTTCTTCTTGGAAGAAACCCTTCTGTATTCTATCTTTTGCCATCTATCTTCTTTCCACCAAAGCATAAGTATTCAGGCGGACATGATATGCTTGGAGGAAGACTTTGCTGTTCGCAGGCCGTGGCGGAGTGCCGTATCGCTTTTTATATTCTATACAAGGCTTTGTTGCCTGATAATTCTGATTAGTATTTATGTAGCCTTTTTTTGCTATATTTTGAAGTGCGGAATGTGGGTCCTATTATTCTTCTATCTTCTCAATTACCTTCATAACCTTATTGTATTCTTCTGGCTTTTCTTGTTGCTGGTAAATTTCTGCTGCTTTGTACAAGTCATCAAGACCTGCTTTTAATTTTCCTAACTTAATATATCCTTCACTGCGAAAAGAATAAACGTGAGGCAGATTAGAATTAATGCTCAAAGCACTAGTTTGATCTTTAATCCCTTGGGTATAGTTTTTTAACTTCAGATAAATTAACCCTCGATTAACATAAGCATCAATTTTTCTAGGATACATTCGTAATACTTGATTATAGTCTAAAATAGCTTGCTCCAAATCTCCTATCTCAGTGTGAATTAAGCCTAGATTATAGTAAGCTAAAGGGTAGTTAGGATTAATATCTAGAGCTTTATGACAATCAGTAGTTGCTCCATAAAAATCTCTTAATTTCAAACGTGCTAAAGCTCGATTATTATAGGCAGGAACATATTTAGGACGAATGCGTAGAGTTTCACTAAAATCCCTCATTGCTCCTTGAAAGTCTCCTACTTGAAAGCGAGAATTTCCCAAATTATTATATGCTTCAGCGTAGTTAGGATTAATTTGTATAGCTGTTTCAAA
>JAKQYF010000163.1:8680-12509 GCA_023356535.1 Trichodesmium sp. MAG_R03
TTAATTTGTATAGCTGTTTCAAAGTTTTTCATTGCCCCAGGGATATCTCCTATTTTTAGGTACACAATTCCCAGATCGTTATAAGCTTGATGATATTGAGGGTTAAATTTTATAGCAGCCTCAAAATCAATGATGGCACCAGAAATATCTCCTAGACTGCGTTTAGTATTACCTCGCTGGTAATAAGCTTCTGCATTGTTTGGTTGAAGTTGCACTGCATGATCTAAGTCTTCCAGGCCACCTCGATGATCTCCAAGATCAAGACGAACTATACCTCTTTTTATGTAAGCATCTATATAGTTAGGATGGAGCTGTATAACTTGGTTAAAATCATCTAGTGAACCTTGGTTATCTTTGTTCAAACGACGAATTATAGCCCTATTGTAGATAGCTTCAGAATGTTTAGGATGAAGTTTGATGGCTTCATCGAAATCAGCGATCGCTCCTTCTACATCTTTGATCTCAAACCTGGCAATACCTCGCTGAGTGTAAGCATCTACAACTTTAGGATTGAGTTTTAATACTTTTGTAAAGTCATTAATTGCATCCTGGTTATCTCCAAGAAAACGATAAGCAATGCCTCGATTATAATAAGCTTCTGGTTTATTGGGATTAAGTTTTATGGCTTGATTATAATATGCTATAGCCCCTTGCTGATCTCCTGCTTTAAAACAGACTACTCCTAAGTTTTGGTAGATTTGAGAATCTTGAGAATCTTGAGAATCTAATTTCAGAGCTTGAGAAAAAAGCTCTATGGCCTGATTGAATTCTCCCAGTTCTACATAAGCTGCTCCTAAATTATTATAAATTTGCAGGTCTTTTGGATTTAGTTCTAATGCTTTTTTAAAATTTTCTATAGCTCCTTTTAAGTTTCCCATTTGAGCAATTACAATGGCTCTGTTATGATAAAGTAAAGAATTATTCTGCTCTAAAAATATAGCTTGATTATACTCTTTAAGAGCACCAGTATGATCTCTTTTTTGTAGTTTGATTAATCCTCGCTTGTGCAATATATTTACTGCTTGCTGTCGACATTTTTCAGCTTTGTCGTTCATACCCGCTATTTTATATTGGGTTATAGCTTCTTCCCATTGTTTTTTCTTTTCAAATTCTCTAGCTCGGCAAAATGCTGCTTTCTGAGGCATTTTTGCTAAGTCGTATTCAATAGCAGCTTTTAGCCATTGCCTCCTCTCTTCAAATTTAATGGCACAATATTCTGCTTTTTTTTGGGGAATATTCATCCAGCATCGTTTAGCATTACTAAAATCAGCGATTTCTTCCCATTTTTTAGCTGCTGCTGACCATTTTAAGTTTGCTTCTAGTTGAAAAGCTTCACAAATTTTTTGCTTCTCATATATCCCTATCTTTAACCAACATTTTGCTGCTTCTTGCCACTTTTCTACTTTCTCAAATAATAGTGCTGCTTCTTGCCATTCTGTTAACTCAAGAAAAATTTCTGCTGCTTCATTATAAGCTTGTTTTTGAATTAATAACTTGCCTTGAGCTTGTTTCTCTAAAATTACATCGCCAGATTTATTAAAGCATTCTTTTGCTTGTTGATAAAACTCAGACTTCAGATAATATTCTCCTTGTTTACGCCATGTTTCTGGGCTAGTTTCTATAGAATCGCTTCTTACTAATTCGGGAATTATTGATTTAAATAAACCTGTAAATTCTGGTTGTTGCCAAAGCTGACTAGGCTTTGATTCCCAAATATTTAATATTCTACTCGCACGGGTAATTCCCACATAAAGTAAATTGAATTCTAGTTGCAATTGTGGTTTTTCTTTTTCTTTTAGTACCCCACCTCGTATTACTTTACTCCAAAGTTTTGCTTGTGGCTGAAAAAATTCTACTATAAAAACTGTATCGAATTCTAGTCCTTTTATTTCTTCAATTGTAAAAACAAAACTAGAGTTTAAGTCAGCTTTAATTTTTTCTTTATCTGATTCTTTTCTAACTAAGATAGCATCACCAGGATATAAAGATGTTTCTTTTAATATTCCTATTAATGTTTGGTAATCTGCTGAAATTAGCCTCGCTAATTGACCATAAATATTGTTGCTAGTTGAATAATATTCTATAGATTCTGCTAAGTACCGTGAATGCAATTTTAGCAGTTGATTGGCTAGATTTACTAAGTTTCCTACACTGCGAAAGTTAAATTTCAAAGTTTGTTGATCTACTTTTTTGTGGGGGTAAAATTTATTTTTTAGTGTTTCCCACCGAAAACCACTAGAACGAATCATTTGATAAGAGTCTCCAGCAAAAAATAAATTTCCCCTGGGAGCAACTAAATTAAATAACAACTCTAATTGTATTTCTGTCAAATCTTGTACTTCGTCACAAACAATTAAATCATATTTTTTTATAGAATTATTTTTTAACAATTGTAACACTTGTCTAACTAGATCTATTTCATCATATAATTTTTTTTTGCGAAGTTTTTTTTGATACCATACTGCTATTTTATATATTTCTTGGTAATTTTTTTTAGGCATTAAAATAACACTATTTTTATTTACTTTTTCATATTCTTTTTCAGATAAAATACATTCTCTAATGGATAGCTGTTTGCCTTTAATTATACCTCTAATTTCTTCCCATACTAAATTTGTTGGATATTGTTTTTTTCCAGGATGTGCTTTGTAAATTTCTGAAAAAACTTGATAGTTTACTTCATCTTGTGGATAATATATTTTTTGATGATTTTTGAGAATTTCTAAACATAGTTTATGGAGACTTTTAAACTCGAAAATTACTTGGTTATTTAAATTGTTTGATTCTTTTTCTAATTGATAATTGGTGGTGACTATTTTATCAAATTGTTCTTTAGCATTATTAACTAGCAAATCATTATAAGCAATATATAGACGTTTTCCTAAATTGTTATACTGTTTTTTTTGGAGCATTCTATATAACGCTACTGTTGTTTTTCCTGTACCTGCACTACCATTTAATAATAGATTTCCTGACAATTTCGCCAATTTATATTCTTCTGGAGTTAACTTTAAAGGTAAATCCGTATTTTGCTCAATAATCGCTTTTTGCCATTCTGTTTCTGACTCTAATACTTGCCACCGGATATTTCCTAATAATTCGTCATCTTCTACATATGAGTTGGTTTCTAAATCAAAGGCTTTGACAGCTTCAATATTTGCTTTTTCTACTGATGAATATGATATATTTCTATCTGTATCATTATCCTGATTTTTGAAATTCCTGGTTTCTATAATAACTTCAAATTCTGGTATTTCTAACCATTCAGAATCAGGTCTATTTTGCCTTGCTTTAGCACGTCTGGATACATCATCATGGTCTATACAGATATCTTGAATTGCTATATAAACTTGCGCTTTTCCTGTTTCTGGTCGCTGTGATTTATCGTAAGTAAAAATTAAGCGACTAGCGCTATTAATTCTAGCTTCCCATACTCTTTTGTTTATTCCTTTGAGCTTTTTTACCCGCAATCCACTATTAAATTTTTGCTGTTTCAGTCTTTGAATACATTCCCATATTTTCTTTTGCAAATTACTTTCTACCTCTTTTCGGAGAAACTCAACTATATCGGGGTGTAAAACTGCAGGCAGTGACATACATTGACTTTTCACTCTTTATCTTTAGTCTATGGTAGTTTAACACAATACTATTTTTCATATAATAGACTTAACATAGATTGATTTTTTCCTCCCTACTTTTTTTTGATATAACCCACATTCCGCACTTCTTAACATTAAATTGATAATTTTTATTAATCTATCGCCCCGAATGCTCTCCCTGAAAGCCTTAGAGCTATGGGCATCGATTTTCACTATTATAAAGAATTGTA
>JAKQYF010000164.1 GCA_023356535.1 Trichodesmium sp. MAG_R03
CGGTAACAACACCTCCGCCTGTTCCCCCCGAAACGGAATTAACGAAACCTGATCACGACTCTGATACGCCTCCGTCAACAACTGCATCACCGCACCCTTTGCCGACTGCATTCTATTCAAAGCCATGGAACCTGAAGCATCAACCACAAACACCACCAAAGCACCCGCCTTTCTAGCCAACCGTTTCGCCCGCATATCACCCTGCTCCACAATAACTCTGCGGTTTGGTTGACGCTCCCTCCTCGACTTTTGATAAGGAGCAGCAGCCCGTAAAGTCGCATCCACAGCAATACGTCGCACCTTACCTTTAGGCAACATAGGTTTCACATAACGCCCCCGATCTTCAGAAAAAATCATACTCCTACTACCCGACTTACCCTGACGGTTTGCCGTTTGAGCAAAATACAACACACTATCATCCAATACCACCCCCTCCGGATCAAACAAAAACTCTTCCGGAATACTTGCCTCTTCTTCCTCTGGAGGTTCAGGGTTTTCCTCATCTTCCTGTTCATCTTGTTCCTGTTCCGACTGGTCTTCTGGAGGAGGAGGCGGTGGCGGTGGCGGCTGTTGTTCCTCTTCCGGCGGAGTTGGCACTATTGTTGCTCGTGGCACAATAACTAACTCCACTGCTCGGCGTAAGTCATCAGCATTAATAGTTGTTCGTCCGTCCAGTGCTGCCGATGCCTTAGCAACTCGCACAGCAAAAAGTTCTGCCCGATGTCCTTGTACTCCTCCTCGAACTGCTTCTTCTACTAAATAGAGTATTTGTTCATGGGAGATCACCACATCTTTTACCCATTCCCTAGCCAACAGAATTTGAGTTTTGAGATTATCTATATCTTCGGTGTATCGTTCCAGAAAAGCTTGGGGAGAACTAGCATAATCTAAAGCTTGTCCTACTGCTGCCACCCGTTGGTCTAAACCTAAGACCATATCTGCTGAGAGAGCGATCGCTATTCTATCCAGCAAATGTTCCCTTAAAGGCCCTTCTTCTGGATTATAGGTAGCAATAAATAGAGGTTGACAAGGATGTTGAAAACTAATACCCTCCCGTTCTATCTGATTTCTGCCTTCTGTTAAAACCGTCAGTAATAGATTAGAAATATTATCATCAAGCAGATTAATTTCATCTACATATAATACCCCTCGATGAGCAGAAGCCAATAATCCTGGTTGAAATACAGTTTCCCCCTGTTTAACTGATTTTTCCACATCCACTGAACCCAACAACCTATCTTCTGTCACTCCCAAAGGAACTTGAATAAAAGGCGCAGGTATAACTTCCGTAGATATTTCTTCCGCTGTAGCGTTGGGACACTCTTCTAAAAGTTGTTCATCCCATTCTTCCGGATAATTGGGATTACAGTTGCAAATAGAACCTGTAACAATTTCAATAGGAGGTAAAAGGGAATGTATAGCTCTGGCCATTACAGATTTTGCTGTACCTCGACGGCCAGCAATGGCCACTCCTCCCAATTCTGGATCTACCGCCGCTAATAATAAGGCCAGTTTTATTGCTTCTTGTCCAACTACGGCAGCTAGAGGAAAGTTGATGATAGTGGCAGGGTTAACAACAGGCATAGTTTCAATAATTTGATTCTTGCTTTTCAGGATATCAATTAATGGGACCCAATTTTTTTGTGAAAAAATTTTAGGGTAAGAGTTAAGAATCAATAAGCCTAGGCTGATGATGAGAAAATTATTAATTATATTGACGGTTTAAGAAAAAACTTAAGTCTGATCAAACTTCTTTAATATTTTTCAAGATGAGCGATCGCTTCAAATACTAAATGTTCTATTTATCTTTAAATTAAAGCTATACATTTATACCATTAAAGTTTTAAGTTTGAGCTTATAAATTTATTGCTGTAACAATTTATTATTATATAATTTATACTTATAAGCAGCATTATTTATTTTAATATAAAAATAACTGGTACTACCCTTCATTGGTGCTACACTATGTTTAGTAGATGCACCCTGATAGTTATTGTCTCTTAACCAATTTTGGTTGAGGGGCTTTTTTTCATCTATTCGAGGCTTTTGTGTCAATGTTTATTGTTAAAAACAAGAATTTATGTTGTGGGCCCAGTTTCTTGGCGTAAGTTCTAGAGGAGTCAGAAGTTAGGAAAAAATAATAGTGGCCAATAAGAAGAAAAAATTAAGTTATACCAAATCCGCCTAGTGTGAGTAGAAAAAAATAATAGTGGCCAATAAGAAGAAAAAATTAAGTTATACCAAATCCGCCTAGTGTGAGAGGGTATTTTTCAAGTTACAGACGTTGCTAAATCAGAAATTGGACGATCAGAAAAGCTTGCTTTTATACAAGGATTTAAGGTCAGGATTTACGTATAACTACAATATAATCATGGTTTAACAAGTGTCAACCCTTATAAACAGATTTTTCGACTAGTGATAAGTGTTATAATACTGTAGTGCAGATGCACCCTGAATAGTTATTGGCCCTTTAGCCTATTGTGGCTTAGGGCCTTTTATTGTTGCAGGGAGTGTAGAGCTATGGGGCATAAAGGGATAGCTGTGAATTCCCGCCCAAAAGACCAGCCAAGATGGCTCGAACTGTGGTGAAAAAATCCCTAAAGGATCATCACACAGAACCCTATCTTGTCCTCATTGTGAAATCACTAAGGTTTGCTGAAAAAGCTTTTTGCTCTTTGTAGTAGTCAGTATTCAGGAGAAGTGGGAATTTAGAGGAGGTAGTCGGATATATTTGTCCCTTAATTTTTCTACCTAACTTTTAATACCACAAGTTGACGTGGGGAATGTAAGTTATAACAGATTATTTGTAAAACCTTAAGATTGATTGGCATTCATACCGACCCTCCCCTAGGGGAGGCCGCTGGTCTTCTGCCAACATTTAGATAAAATCTATAAAAAAACCGCTCTTTGCTAGGAAAACAAAGAGAGGCTTGAAGAGGCTGAAAATTGACGGATGGAGCATATGGGAGTTGAACCCATGTCCAAAATGGCTATTGACCCTTTGCTCATTCACAGGTTTAGCTCTTATTAACCCTCAGAGCTGGGACTATCCATTATCCCGGATAGTGGGATGCTCTGGTTTAGTCTTAACTAGCAAGAGACTAGAGACAATTTGCTAGTGCATCCGTTGGGGTTAAGTCTGCAATCCTTAACGGAGTCAAATTACAGACGCTCGAACCTATAAGAGGTATTTTCGAAATTAAGCTATAGCTGCTTCCTTACGAACACGAGCGAAAGGTACAATGTTGTTTGCACTTATTGTTTTTTTAAGCCTAGGATTTTCGAGAGAAGACTCACTCTCGACCTGTATCACAAAGCAGATTTCACCACCCTGTCGAAACCGTTAATGCCCCGTGTGGTTGATTGCTTATTTTTAATAATACACAATTATTTTAACTTTGACAAGTCATTTCAGTTATCAGTGCCGGCCGTTAAAGTTATAAGCTTGAAATAGTTACTAAAAATATAGAAAAATATTCCTGCTAATTTTAGTTTAATCTAATTTAAGTTTAATTCAGTGTTACCTTAATGGTGCGAACTACAACAACCTCTATGGGAGTATGTGCAACATTTAACCTATTCAAAGCTATGTACCTTGAATCTGTATAGCATCACAAGTTAAAGCGATGGCAGATAAGCTGCAAAGTCTTGTTGTTAAACAACAAGACCCATACTTTTAACAGTTTGGAGGCTTATAGACTACTCTAACCCTCACTGTGGCGCCTCACAGTCCATTATTTAACGTCGCTTAACTTATGACCACTTATCCAAAGATAAATTTTAGCTCTTAGCCGGGGGGGAGTGTTCCCTTGTTAAACAAGTTACTAACTGTATGAAACTATACTTGACTTAATAGCTTTTGTCAAAGAATAGATGGAGCTTTCGACGAACTTTTTTCAAGCTACATTTTTCAAGCTACATAATGATACATTAGTACCTTTGAAAAAATTTCTTAAGATTTTTGCCCAACTATTACTCCTCAATGTAAATCATCTTCCCAAACACCAATATAAACAAGATTATTTCTACTACGCTCAATTAGACCTTGCAAATTACCTGTTTTAAACTCGTAGCGACTAATTTTACGGTTTCTTACATCTTGCAGTCCTTGTTTAATGTCTGGAGTTATCTTTAAATTCAACATATTTTTAAAAGCTAATCTTACCATTAGGCCGTCTATACTATCTGCCACAGATAACTCAGTTTGCCGTAAGCGAAGAGAATCTCGATCATATATATAACCTAGAGTAATTTGATTAGGAAGTAAATCATAAATTACTGCTTTGGTATTAGGCCAATACCCAGCCTCGTTAACTTTTGTAGGTTTTCCTAATAATTCTATTACCTGACTTTCTAAGGTACCTGGAGGTAAACCACGAATAATCGGTAACTGAACCTTAATAGTGGACTTATCAATGACTAAATCTTGAGGAGATGGAGTAGGTGTGGGAGTTGATTGAATTGTTGGTGGTATGGGTGTAGGCTTGACCAAAAGAGGTGAGGGGGTAGGAATAGGTTTGACCACGGAAGAGACTGGAGATGGTGATGGTGATGGTATCGGGGTGGGACTAAAAGTTGGTTGTGGAGATGGGGTTGGTTGTGGAGATGGGGTTGGTTGTGGAGATGGGGTTGGTTGTGGAGATGGGGTTGGTTGTGGAGATGGGGTTGGTTGTGGAGATGGGGTTGGTGTAATTACGGCCTTGGCTATTGGAGTTGGAGTTTGGGGTATATCTGATGGTCTGACTGTTACAGAAGGCTGAGTGGGTCTAACTATAGGGGCAGTAGAAGAATGCTGAGACTTTAGTATTACTGCTGCCAATGCTCCTACTATTAGAGAAGCGATCGCTCCGAGGGTTACCCACATCAAAATTTTTGGAGGTCTTTGTGTCGGAGGAAAATTTGTATTAGCAATTGTTCCATTCCCCGATCTTTGAGCTGGATGGTTAGGCATGACTCTTATAGTTGAATTTAGATCGAGAGAATCTGATAAAAGTTTTAACCATTCATCTACAGTTTTAGATCGGTGTTGAATATTTAAAGCCATACCCTGAAGTACTGCTTGATTAACATTAGCACTAAGCTGAGGTTGTAATTCACGAGGACTAGGCATTTCCTGTTGTACTCTACTGGGTGCTGGTACTGGTACTTGTCCAGTTAATAATGTATAGAGAGTAGCAGCTAAACCATATACATCTGTTGCTGCTGTGGGTTTTCCTTCAGGCCAATACTGTTCTAGTGGGGCATAACCATCTGAGACCAGATTAGTGTGAACCTGAGTTTTACCGGCAATAAACTCCCGGGCAATACCAAAGTCAATTAAAATTACTTCCTTAGTATCCTGATGCACCATAATATTTTGAGGTTTAATATCTCGGTGAAGCAAGTTATTTTGGTTGACTAACATCAAAGCACTCCCTACCTGACGAATATAATGCACAGCGATCGCTTCTGGTAGAGGTTGACCACCCAATATTGCTTCTGCCAAAGTTTTACCAGGAATATAGTCCATTACCATATAAGGTTGACCATCTTCCACAAAAAAATCGCTAACTCGGACAATATTAGGATGGACACACAAGGCGAGTCTTTTGGCCTCATCCTGAAATTTATTTTGAAACTCTACAAAATTAGGATGTTGACTGAGAGATTCATTGAGAGTCTTAATAACTACAGGTTGTCCCAAATAATTATGAGTGGCTTTGATAGTAATACCAAAACCCCCCCTTCCTAATTCTTGTTCTAAAGTATATTTGCCCCCTTGTAGGCTTTGTAATGATTTCATTTTTTTATCCTAGTTAATTAAGTCAGTTGGTATTGGTGAAGTCAGAAGTTAATCAAAAAATTGGGTATTCAGCCTCGTCGTTCTAGGGCGACTTTTTATTTGTTTTTCAATAAATATGTTATCCTAAATATTAATTCAAAATTCCGTTGTTATGAGGTAAAACCATGGGGGCAAGATGCCCGCACTATATAATTTTAACTATATAATTTTAACTATTTACCCTGTACATCATTTACCCAAAATCTACTGTAACTGATAACTGATAACTGATAACTGAAATGACCTTAAAAATACTTTGCCTGAGTAATGGTCACGGAGAAGATGCGATCGCCTCTCAAATTTTGCAAGAACTAGAAAAATGTCCTCTTCCTCCTGATCTTGCTGCTTTACCCATAGTGGGAGAAGGACAAGCTTATAGCACAGTAGCTGGCCTCTCAATTATTGGCCCCCGAAGAAAAATGCCTTCTGGTGGCTTTATTTATATGGATGGAAAGGTGTTATGGCGAGATGTCCAAGGTGGTTTATTAAGAGTTATCTTTGCTCAATTGAAAGCATTAAAATATTGGATAAGTTATGAAACTAATTTAGACCATCAAGTAGTTATTTTGGCAGTTGGGGATATTGTGCCTTTATTATTTGCTTGCTTCAGTGGAGCACCTTACGTTTTTTTAGGAACTGCTAAATCAGAATATATTATCCAAGATGAAACTAAGCAACTTCCTCCTAAGTCTTTGGTGCAAAAATTTCTACTTTGGTCAGGGTCAGTTTACTTTCCTTGGGAACGTTGGTTAATGAGTAGGGAGAAATGTAGAGCTGTCCTTACTAGAGATGATTTAACAGCAAAAATATTAAGGAAAAAGTTTATTCGAGCTTATTGTGTGGGAAACCCAATGATGGATGGTGTAGAGTTGGATAGCACTATGCAGTCAATGTATGACTCTGGTGCCTATATGCCAAAGATGCCAGATCAACTAACAATTACCTTATTACCTGGGTCTCGTTCTCCAGAAGCTTATGCAAATTGGGAAATTATTATTCAGGCAGTTACAGGGTTGTTGGAAACTTTTCCACAAAAAAAGTTGTTGTTCCTGGGAGCGATCGCTCCTAATTTAGATTTAGAACCTTTTAATACATTGCTCAAGTCTTGTTATTGGCGGGACGAACCAGAAATGAAAAGTTATCACCAAAGAAGTATTTTACAACTGCCAACTGATGATTTTCAACCAGCCTTTTTTTCTAGGAAAGGAAGTATTTATTTTCCAGAGAAATTTATTTCTCAGAATAGAAATGCAAGTATGATTTTAAATCAACAAGCTTTTCCAGAGTTCGTACATCAGGGAGATTTAGCTATTGCTATGGCAGGTACTGCTACAGAACAATTTGTCGGTTTAGGGAAACCTGCGATCGCTATTCCTGGAAATGGTCCTCAGTTTACACCTGCTTTTGTAGAAACTCAAAGTCGCCTTTTAGGAATTTCTTTAATTGTCGTTAAACATCCTAGAGAGGTTCCTGGTGTAGTTAAGTCTTTGTTGGAGAACTCGGAGCAACGGCAGTTAATTGCTCAAAATGGTATTGGGAGAATGGGAAAATCAGGTGCTGCTCAAAGAATTGCTGATTTTTTAATTCATTTAAATTGGGCTTAGAAAACTCTTATTTCCCATGATCAACTTGGGGGTTGAAGTTGATCTGATATTGCCAGTTATTCATTTTTCTACTTCTAACACACTACGACAACTAATACAATCAGAACTTACGCCAAGATATTATATATAGAGCCTTGGCATAAATCCTGATCACTAATTATCCGGACATGATATAACTTGTCTCGAAATGAATAATGTCTTACAGCAATTTTCATGTCAGTCGACCACAGTAGGGACGTTGCATAACAAAAATGCGTTTTCCTGACGGAATGCTGCGCAAACATGTCTCGTAGCAAAACGTCCCTACTTATAGCGATGTAGTTCATCAATTTGAAAAGCGCTGTAGAATATCAGGACTTACCCACGGGCACTACACGAGGGTGAGGGCGAATGCCATTCGCCCCTACATATGGCGTTTTCAAGGTGAAGCATGCGTAAGTCCTAAATATATTTATACAGCAGTTTTCATATCAGTAGACCACAGTAGGGACGTTGCATGCAACGTCCCTACAAGGTTTTGGTTATGGCGATGTAGTTCATCAATTTGAAAAGCGCTGTAAGCACCCAAAAGAAATCAATTAATTAAAACACTACTTTTTACGATACAACGCGAAATCTAAGCCCGAAACGACCACTTGGCCAGACTCAATGCGGCTATCACCACTTTTGTATACCAGCTCTAAGTCGCCAGTTAGTGGTGCTGACTTTTCTTCATCGGCGGTGTTGAATACACCATAATAAACTTGGTCGCCTAATGTGCGGCTAAAAGCATATATACCTGGGTGATCATCGGCGAAAATGGTGTTATGTGTTCCTTGCCTTAATGGCTTATGAGCAGCATATACCTGTGCATAGGTTTTCAAAGTTTGATACAAGGGATGACTAGTATCAAAATTATCTGCTGCTGGGGTTTTATCTGTTCCTATAGAATCATCGTCAATGAACTCTGGTACTAGCGAGGGCATCATATCTTGACGAGAAAGATGATCGCCACCAGTGCCAGTAAAGCCTTGCTCGTCACCGTAATAAACCACAGGAATGCCGCGAGCAAAGTACATTAAGCCATGAGCTAGTTTGCTGCGCGCTAGTTTTTGTTCGTCACTGTAATTAAACTCTGGTTTGGATAAAAAGTAGCCGAAGCGACCCATGTCATGGTTACCAATAAAGTTGAGCAAGTCGTTGGCACTTGAATCTTGATCTTCATATTGATAATCCTCGGCAAATAAACGCTCTAGCGCTTTGGTTCCTTTGTTCTGTGCTACGGCGTTGTTGACTGCGCCTTGGAAGGCAAAATCCAGTACTGAAGGGAGATTACCTCTGGTGGTATAACTGCTTAAAATATCTGGTTGCTCACTATAAACTTCGCCAAAGATAAAAAAGTTGGGGATGCCAATGGATTTAGCATGCTCAATCAAAGCTGGTGAAAACTCTTGCCAAAATTCCATGTGGACGTGTTTTACTGTATCTACCCGAAAACCATCAGGTTTGAATTGACTCACTATGTTTTTGAAGATCTCAATCATGCCTGTAACCACTTCTGGATTTTTGGTGTCAAGATCATCAAGACCGAAAAAGTCGCCGTAAAGGGAGTTTTCCCCTTCAAAGTTACTGTCGCCTTGGTTGTGGTAATACTTGGGGTCATTAAGCCAGACTGGCTTTTTAACATTTTCAAACCCTGTGGGTATCACCGTCGTATATCTATCACCTGCGGCTATCTGGGCTAATGATTTGTAGGGGCATTTATTCTCTTTTGCCGACCAACCCTCGCCTTGCTCTCCATGACATTCTTTGAATTTGATCACGTCAGCTGTATGATTGGTAATAACATCGAAAAATACCTTTATATTTCGATCATGGGCGGCATCAATAAAGCTTTTTAAGTCGGCTTTGCTGCCGAAATGTGGATCTATCTCGGTGAAATCGAGTATCCAGTAACCATGATAACCAGTAATGCCATTTTGTATCGTTTGGTTGCGTAATATGGGGGTAAGCCATATGGCCGTTACGCCCATACCTTGAATATAATCAAGCTTTTGCTCTAGACCAGCAATATCACCCCCATGATAGCTGCTCATGTGCTGTGGTTTGTAACCGCCTTGGGATATTTTAAGGGTTTTTGAGCCATTATCATTGCTACTGTCGCCGTTGTGGAATCTGTCTGGTAAGACAAAATAAAATACGTCGTCTTGCACTGGGCGGGTTAAGTAGTTGTTATTTGTGTTTTTTTCTGTATCAGTAGTAATTTTTAGGCTGGAGCAAGCTGTTAACGCGAGGGTTAAACCAAGGATTAGGGGTTTGAGTAGGTTTCGCATAAATTGTCCTCTGGCGGACTGCATTGCGATGCTTTGATGATCTGTTGATGCAGGCCGAAATAGTGATTAGTGGTGAACTGGTTGTTCTTTTTGCATTATATCAATCATAGAGAAGACTTACGCATGAACGCTATTGGTAGGGTGTGTTTTGCTGACGCAAAGCGGAGGGAACGCTGCGCGACATGAAAAGCGCACTTCGTAACGCACCAAGCCACTATATATAGAGCCTTGGCGTAAGTCCTGATAGAGTCTAAGTGCGCAGGAATTATATCATGTCCGGATAATTAGTGATCAAAAAACTTCCTCCTCTTACCTCCTGACTCCTCTAGGGGCGTTTCATGTCACACAGCAAAACGGCCGTTTGCCTCTACTTCTTCCTAATTTATTTATACCTATTCAACCGGACATGATATTAATCGTGCTAAGTTGTTTTTGATCGAAAGCGAGTGGACTTGGAGACAAACACCTCAAGAGTTTACTGTTTTTATTACTGATGGTTTGGATAATGTTGGTATTCAACCGGCTGAGTTGAAGAGCAATACTGAAGTTTTGTTAGTAAATGGGGCGGGAAGTAAGGGGATATTTGAAAATATTGACCATAAAGCTTTTGAGTCTGTACCTGCTGCTTTTCAATATTTGGTTATTCAGGTGAATAAGGGAGAAAATTAGATCTGAACAGGACTTACGCAAACTCACCTTGAAAACGCTATATCGTAGAGGCGAATGGCATTCTCCCTCACCCTCGTGTAGTGCCCGTGAGTAAGTCCTGATGAATAATTTGTCTTTGGCTAAGGAAGGTCAAGAATTTGAGTCGGGAAAAAACCAGTATCATTGGTGGCCGAAAGTTTAAATTTAATTACACCGATGCTATCGGATTTGATATAATATTATGTCCGGTTGAATACTTACACTGTTGAGGATTTTGCCACTTATGCTCTCTGGCAAGAGGCAGAAGGATAGAATTGGCACTTACGGTCGAAGTTTTTTTAATCACTGATTATCTGGACATGATTAAAGCAATTATTAATGCTAAAACCCTTATAGTACTGGCATCTGGCTTGAGATATTCATACTTCGCCCTTGATGAAATTAAGTATAACAGGACTTACGCAGATTCACCAATGCCCCTACTTCATATTCCCTACCCCAATAACAATTATTATGCAATACAAATCATCTGAAAATAATTCGGTAATTCTTCCAGAACAGAAAAGCCACAAAATAGTCATTGTTGCTTTAGAAAATGTATCTAAAATTTATGTTATGGGTGATGTAGAGGCTCGCGCTTTAAACGAGGTTAGTTTAACTATAGAACAAGGAGAATATTGTTCTATTATGGGAGCATCCGGTTCCGGTAAATCTACCTGCATGAATATTATCGGTTGTCTCGATCGCCCCACATTTGGCAATTATTATCTGGACGGTTTAGACATAGCTAATACCTCAGAAAAAGAATTAGCTAAAATTCGTAATCTGAAAATCGGATTTATCTTTCAGCAATTTCATTTATTGCCTCAAATAACTGCTCTTGATAATGTCAGTTTACCAATGCTTTATGCTGGCATTTCTGGTAAAGAAAGAAGAGAAAGAGCAGCAGCAGCTTTAAAGCAAGTAGGATTAGAAAATCGGATGAATAATAAACCAAATCAACTATCAGGAGGGCAACAACAAAGAGTAGCGATCGCTCGTGCAATTGTTAACCGTCCAGTATTATTATTAGCGGACGAACCTACAGGCGCTCTGGACACTAAAACTACTCAGGAAGTTTTAGATATTTTCACAGAATTAAATACTAGTGGGATTACAGTAATAATGGTAACTCACGCACCACACGTTGCCAAACAAACTAAGCGGGTAATTTTGTTTAGTGATGGTCAAGTTGTTAATTCTAATTTGACTCCTGACAACCTGAATAGTGTGGTTTAAATGTGAAGTTAGCAAGCTAAATATATTAAAGGTTTTTACATCTTTATTTGCCCTCAAAATAATTATTAATAATACCAACCTTTGATAAAAATAACCTTGATTTTTTTACGTGATACCAAATACGGTTATCAAAAGTCCTTTTTGAAATTCATCTCTAACCTTTCTGCCTTCTACCTTCTGCCTTACCGAAAAATTGGGTTTAAAGCCTCCCCCATAAGCAGGCGACTTTTTAGTTGATTTTTTTCACAGGTTATGTTGTCATACTTTATTATTTCACAAGAAATATATTAGTCCCGGGTAGGTATACCGAGATAAAAAACGGACAGGTCGGCCAGCAGCCAGACTACTGCTAAAGTAGCAGCAGCCTGTGAAATGTCAGCCCGCCGAGGGGCTACGGCTCGGTTGTTACCCAGTGCCTTTAGTCCGGGGAGGATGTCAACTTCGACTCCTAACCACAACTGTGGAGGGGTTAGGAGTGGAGGACCAACTCCTGAAAAAGACTTTTTTAGCAAGCCCTACATAGTCAACCTGTTGTTCTGCAATAAGCATTATTGTGTAATATCATGTCCGGTAACATCGTTTGTACATAAAATTAATAGGACTTACGCATGAACGCTATTGGTAGCGTGTGTTTTGCTGACGCCAAGCGGAGCGAACGCTTCGAGACATGAAAACGCACTTCGTAACCCACCAAGGTTCTATATATAGTGCCTTTATGTAAGTCCTGTAGAAATTCAACCGTACTACCTGCCACCTCCCACCTCCCACCTCCCACCTCCCACCTCCCACCTCCCACCTAACACCTCCCACCTCCCACCTCCCA
>JAKQYF010000165.1 GCA_023356535.1 Trichodesmium sp. MAG_R03
CCAACAAGCTTTGCTGGTGCGCACCCAAACTGACTTCCCCTTTGAATGGGCAACAACTCAAAATAATCTCGGCGCTGCCTACATGTACAGAATAAGGGGAGACAAAGCCCAAAATATTGAAGCTGCCATTGCTGCATTCCAACAAGCTTTGCTGGTGCGCACCCAAACTGACTTCCCCATCGACTGGGCAGGAACTCAAAATAATCTCGGCAATGCCTACAGAAACAGAATAAGGGGAGACAAAGCCCAAAATATTGAAGCTGCCATTGCTGCATTCCAACAAGCTTTGCTGGTGCGCACCCAAACTGACTTCCCCATGGACTGGGCAATGACTCAATATAATCTCGGCAATGCCTACAGAAACAGAATAAGGGGAGACAAAGCCCAAAATATTGAAGCTGCCATTGCTGCATGCCAACAAGCTTTGCTGGTGCGCACCCAAACTGACTTCCCCTTTGAATGGGCAACAACTCAAAATAATCTCGGCGCTGCCTACATGTACAGAATAAGGGGAGACAAAGCCCAAAATATTGAAGCTGCCATTGCTGCATACCAACAAGCTTTGCTGGTGCGCACCCAAACTGACTTCCCCATGGACTGGGCAGCAACTCAAAATAATCTCGGCAATGCCTACATTTACAGAATAAGGGGAGACAAAGCCCAAAATATTGAAGCCGCCATTGCTGCATACCAACAAGCTTTGCTGGTGCACACCCAAACTGACTTCCCCATCGACTGGGCAATGACTCAAAATAATCTCGGCGCTGCCTACAGTGACAGAATAAGGGGAGACAAAGCCCAAAATATTGAAGCCGCCATTGCTGCATACGAACAAGCTTTGCTGGTCAGGACCCAAACTGACTTCCCCATCGACTGGGCAATGACTCAAAATAATCTCGGCGCTGCCTACAGTGACAGAATAAGGGGACAAAAAGCCCAAAATATTGAAGCTGCTATTGCTGCATACCAACAAGCTTTGCTGGTGCACACCCAAACTGACTTCCCCATGGACTGGGCAACAACTCAAAATAATCTCGGCAATGCCTACAGAAACAGAATAAGGGGAGACAAAGCCCAAAATATTGAAGCTGCCATTGCTGCATTCCAACAAGCTTTGCTGGTGCGCACCCAAACTGACTTCCCCATCGACTGGGCAATGACTCAAAATAATCTCGGCACTGCCTACAGAAACAGAATAAGGGGAGACAAAGCCCAAAATATTGAAGCTGCCATTGCTGCATACGAACAAGCTTTGCTGGTGTACACCCTAGAAGCAGACCCCATCACCCATCTCACAGTTACCTGCAACCTAGGCAACCTATATTTTGACAACCAAAACTGGCAACTCGCCGCCGACAACTATAAAAAAGCAATAACCGCAGTGGAACTCACCCGCAGTTGGGCAACCACCGACGATCGCCGCCAGGAAATACTCAAAGAAAACATCGATATCTATGACAGAGCCATCCAAGCATACATACATCTAGAAAAGTCAGAACAAGCACTAGAAATAGCCGAGCGCAGCCAAGCACGAAACCTAGTCCAACTACTCACAAACCGCGACTTAGTTCCTCAAGATAATGTACCCCCAGAAATAACCCAACAATTTCAACAACAACAAAAAGAAATGCGCGTCAACAAAGGAGAACTAGAGAAAGTCAGAAAACAACTATCACAGCAAAACACACAAGAAAAAACATCATTAGAAAAATATGAGAAACAGCTAAACGAAGAATCACAGAAACTCAGACAGCAGTTAGAAAAAATATTCAATCAAATTCAGAAATACGACCCCACCTTCCGTCTCACTCAGGAAGTGCAACCAATAACCTTTAGAGAAATTCAGCAACTTGCCACAGAGCAGCAGACAGCAATTATTGAGTGGTATATTATGGGAGACACATTCCTAGCACTTACCCTAGTTCCCCCAACCTCAACTGCAAAATCAGAATTATTTATGTGGCAGTCTACCGAAGATGACTGGAAAAATTTATGGGAGTGGGCACAAGAATATGTAGATAAATATTATGAACTTAAAATAGCAAAAATAGCAGCTCAAGAAAATCAGGAGAAAGCCAAAAAATTACAACAAGAATGGGAGACAAAAATAACAACTCGCCTAGAAAAACTAGGAGAAATTTTACATATAAAAGAAATACTCCAACCCATCCTCCAAAGTGAATGTCAAAGACTCACCTTAATTCCCCATTTCTTCCTACATTTCCTCCCCCTTCATATCTTACCCATTAATAACCCAGAAAATACTCCAGAAAATCCAGAAAAAAAATATCTCCAGGATTATTTTGACCAGGGAGTAAATTATGCTCCAAGCTGCCAAATATTGCAAAAAGTAAGAGAACGAAAGAACCAAGATTTTCAGAGTTTATTTGCCATTCAAACCCCCACCGAAGATTTATACGACTTAGGCATTATTTCAATAATCAAAAAACAATTTAATGATGTAGAAATTATCAAAGAAAATAAAGCCACAAAATCAGAATTAATTAACCATCCCAAATTATCCCTTGCTAACTCCATATTATTCTTCTGTCACGGAGAATTTAACTTTAATTCTCCCCTAGATTCAGGATTAATATTAGCCGATGAAAAACTCACATTAGGAGATATTATTCAAAACCTAAACCTAAGCAAATGTCGCCTAGTAACCCTAGCCGCTTGCGAAACAGGATTAACAGACATCTTCAATCAAGAATATATAGGTTTACCCAGCGGTTTTCTCCTAGCAGGAAGTACAAATATTGTTGCCAGTCTTTGGAGTGTGAGAGCTGATGCAACAGCATTATTAACATTAAGATTATATCAAGAATTAGAAAAATCTGATAATATAGTAGTAGCCTTAAAAACAGCCCAAAACTGGTTAAGAGATACAAAAGTGCAACAATTGAAAGAGTGGGTCAGCAAGTCCCCTCTAATCGACTTTTGGCAAGTCATGTTGGACGAAAAATTTACTCAAATGGAAAATCAAGAAGGAGCCAACTGTAAACCATATAATTCACCTTATTTTTGGGCAGGTTTTTGTGTTGTAGGAAAAGGAGAATAACCCATGTCTAAATATAAACAAACTATCCAAGCATTTATTGACATTATAAATGCTCAAGCTATCCCAGCTAAAGAATACCCAGACTTATTAAAATTCGTAGAAGAAATGCCAGAAGATTATCAAGAAATAGCCGAAAAAATTGATAATTGGTTAAAGCCAGAATCTCGGTCAAAAATTAAAGAAACTTACAGACTTACACTACGTCAATTACCAAATATTGATTGGAATTACTTAGGTTTTGGCGGGGTAAAAATCCCACCAGGAAAAGAAAGTGAATCTGCCAAAGAATTAATACTTAATGCCATCAAAAAAAACACTCCTGAACCCAAACAAGAAGAAGAAAATTCCGACAATAAATCATCAAGTTAAACTTTGTGAATTGTAGTTGTAGGTTAGGTTAAAAAATGAAACCCAACACCAATAATATTAATAGCTATAAAAAAATCTATATAACAGCCACCAACTTGTAGGTTAGGTTGAAAAATGAAACCCAACACCAGTCATACAGAGAATTTTCCGTAAGGTACACCTATCGCGAGGAAGATGCCCGCACTAGGAAAATTTACAGCGCTTTCCCTTGTTATGAGGTACACTAACCCGGGCAATATACCCACACTACATAATTTTTACTATTTACCCCGTACATTATTTGCCCGAAATATGCTGTCATATAGTAGTTTTGCTTAAGTCCTGTTGTAGTCAAAAAAACCTAACCCTTCCAAATCTAAAAATGAAAAATTTCACAATTAGCCTATTAGCATTTCATCTACATTCCCCATTCCTAGAATATTCAGAAAAAAATCATCAGGAAGGTAAATTATTATGGGAAAACCTCGCCAAACTCGGAGCACAATATCTACCATTTTTAAAACTCAAATATTTACGTCATAAATTAACTTGCTACGACCAAAATGGCAATTACAATTTAGACCTTAAAACTCAAGAAAATAACTGGTGGATGAGCAAATCAAACCAAACAATAGACTTAGGTCTAATTGAAATAGAAAACTTAAAAATAGAAGGTAATCTCCAACCATTTATACTCAACGACACCTACGCCGCCGACCTAACCCTCATACCTAAATTCTCAGAAGAAAAAATAGACATTTCTCAACTCAAACAATTCCCCATCAAAAACCTATTACCCTCATCAATTCAACCATCATTAGGAGAAACATTGTTAATTTATGGAGAAATAGACCCAGAAATAAATCCCCAAGAAATAGCCGATAAATGTATAGAAAACCTCTTCAACTCAGCCCAAATAAAACTCATATTTCTCAACCAAAGCGAATTATTTAATAGCTTACTATTTGAATACGAAGCAACAGAAATAAATAGAGATAACAACCAAAGTCAATCATTCAAAATATTAGTCTTATTAAAAAATAGTCAAACAGAAACATTACAACTAGCAGAAAAATCCTATGAATGGATATTACAATTATTGTGCTGTCGCCATAAAATCAACTTTATCTATCAAGAATCACGAAATCTATACCTTCAAGCCAAAAAATCCTACAACAAATTAGAAACACAAATGGAGAACTTCTCTAAAATAATAGAAGACCCCAAAACCAGACTAGAATCTCTAAAACAAATCCTCGAAAAAATACCAAAAGACTATCTATATTATTCCCGTTATCTGCGAGACCTAAAAGCACATAAAACCGCCCTCGAAACCAATACCACAAATTATAAAATATGTCTAGAAAAAATAGAAAATATTAGTAACATTCCCCAATATTGGCAAGAATTTCTAGATAAAACCTGCTCCCTCTGGCACAGACAAATTGAAACCGATATTAACTATCTTTCCCCTGGTCAACAATTATTTGAACAAATGATCAATACAATTAGAGCCATAACAGAAACAGACCAAATAGAAAGCGATCGCCACTTAGAAAGAACCATTCAAATTATTGGTGTAGGATTAGGAACAGGAGGAATTGTGGCCTCCAGTACTGGTCATATTGATGTACCTTTTACCCTCAAACCCACAGGAAAATTAGAGACAATTCATCCCGTTATTTTGACCTTAATATTAAGCATTTTAGCAACCCTATTAGCAGGAGGAATAACCTGGCATCTTACCAAACCCAAAAACAAAAATCAAAACAATTAATCAGCCTTCAGCCTCCCACTTGCTCACATAATTAATATCTGGTATTGATCTAGCTATTGCTTGAAAAGCGATCGCCAAACAAACCCAAAAAACAATTCAAAACCAAAAAATTAATTACAAAAAATGAAAAAAATCATCATCGGTGTTATGGGTCCAGGCAGTAGCGCTACTTCAACAGACCTAAAAAATGCCTATAAACTCGGTCAATTAATTGCTGAAGAATCTTGGGTTTTATTAACAGGAGGGCGAAATATTGGAGTCATGGATGCGGCGAGTCGGGGAGCAAAATTTGTTAACGGTTTAACCATTGGCATTTTGCCAGGCAATAATCTTCATGGTATTTCTGAAGCTGTAGATATTCCCATTATTACTGATATGGGTAATAGCCGTAATAATATTAACGTACTTTCTAGCGACGTTGTCATTGCCTGCGGAATGGGAGTAGGTACTGCTTCCGAAATTGCTTTAGCAATTAAGAATAATAAAAAAGTAATTCTGTTAAATAACCATTCAGAAAGCCAGGCTTTTTTTATTTCCTTATCTCCTAAAACAGTTTTCGTTGTCAACACTCCAGAAGCCGCTATTCAGGTAATTAAAAATTTACTTTGAATAATCAAAAAAACCTCTCAAAAACATAAAAGAATGTCAGTAGAAGTTTTGCCCGAAGCATTGCCTAAAACTAATAATTCAGTAGGTATAGATTTAGGAATTAAAACTAAAGCCAGCTGTAGGGACGTTGCATGCAAAGTCCCTACGCGGTAAAAAAATTGATGCACCAAAACCATTAAGGAAACGAATGCTCGAAGTACCGAAAACTAAGTAAGTCATTATCAAATCGGTTGTTACCCAGTGCCTTTAGGCCGGGGAGGATGTCAATTATCCAGACTGCTCCTTCTTTATGGCCTAATATTTACTTAATAACCACCTGTTTCCTCTTCATACTCTGGCACCTTAGTTTTCTGAGGAATATTCACACGTGTTGCTTTATAAGGTCTTGGAGCCTCATCATCAGCCCAAGCGTCTTTTTCTATCTCCTGATCATATTCATACTCTGGAGTTGCTTGATACTCTTTCCTCTGGTATCTATCCTCTTCATAATCATATCCAGCATCCGAATCACCCCAATTATCTTCCTCATAGTAGTCATTATCAGTAGGTTCCACTCTTACCCGAGGTGGAGATGGGGAAGCAACAGGTTCTGGATTATGATAGTCATCATAAACTGGTTCTCTTTCTACTTTTAGTGGAGGAGAGGCTATATCCTCTTCATAATACTTACGATAAACTGGTTCTGGTTCAACCACTCTACGTTCTATTGGTTCTATTTCAGCCCAGTTTTCATCCCGTGCTTCCTGAATAGAGCGTTTTACTGTACGAATAGGTTCACGAGTCACTAATTCTCCTGGACCTAAGACATTATCAGGATTTACAGTAGGAGGATTATATAACCCATTTTCCTCTCGTTGCCAAGGTGCTTCTACTAAACCCAGACGTTCTAATACTCCTACTGTTAACTGTTGTAATTTTTCTTCAGAACCTTCAAAAACAATTAGACGATTAGGCCCACTAGCGACAATTTCATCAATAGACATTTCATAAGTGCTAATAACTTGGTCTGGAATTTGAGGTATACCAATAGAAGCAATAATCAATGACAAAACTTTCCCATCTCTTGTATCAAACTTAAAATCTCGAACTCGGCCTAACAAATCCCCATTTTCTGTCAAAACTTCACTATTTATTAGGTGACTATAAGCTTCAGTATCAATCTCTTCTTCTACTACTTGATCATTATCTACTAAGATAACATCACCTATTTCACGGATGTTCTTGAGAAACATAAACTTAGGTATCCCAGCCACTGCCAATATATTGTCTCGTAACCCAATAGCTACCACCTCCCGTCTATCAACATCTATCCATAATTGACTTACTACTCCTAGGCGTTTACCTTGATCACGAGTAATTACTTGAGTTCCTAACAGTCCGGAGCGTTGGCGAATTTTTTCAGATGTCATTATAGTCTAATCCCGATTCTTAAATAATTAAATAATAAGTCCAAAGTTAAAAGTCAAAAGTTAGATAAAAAGGATTGAGTAAGACCCAGGTAGAATTAAATCCTGAATTTTGTATCCAATTGCACTTAGATTTGACCATTGCTACCGGCAGCTTATGTAGATAAAATCCCCTACTGACATTTGATTTTGCTATCTGGGTAATTTTGGTTATACTACAAATAATATATCTATGATTAACAATAATTCCCAATTACAAGGATAGGTGAGCTACACCTATGTTTTAAGCCAGCATTATTTTTTTACTGATTATCTAGGTGCAGTTCGGTTTTGAGTCCTAGCAGCATAAAATAGATAATTGATTGGCAACCATTATATATTATACCAGATTATACCCAACAGTTGCTAATCCCCTAGAGCTTCTGTAACTCCTGCCTCCTTCTTAAATTGACTTTCAGTTTTGCCAGAACAATATATCTAAATATTTAGTCATTTTTAGTCATTTTTATGCCTAAAACTTGGGTATGAGCGCCTCTAGCTTGGGTAACCCCTATAGTATGCTCTGATGACTCCATCATTGGCCTTCGCAGACTTACCACAATAAACTGAGCTTGTTCTCCCTGTTGTTTAATCATTTTAGCTAATCGCTCCACATTTGCCCCGTCTAAAAACATATCCACTTCATCAAAGGCATAAAAAGGAGATGGACGATAACGTTGTAGGGCAAAAATAAAGCTTAAGGCTGTTAAAGACTTTTCTCCTCCAGACATAGAAGCCAATCTTTGTACTGGCTTACCTTTAGGGTGAGCTACTAAATTTAACCCACCACTCAAAGGATCTTCTTGGTTCTCTAGTTGCAGATAACCATCTCCTTCAGATAGTGTTGCAAATATTGTCTGAAAATTTTGATTCACAGCATTAAAAGCTTCAAAAAATGAACGTTGTCTCAAGGTAGTAAAGTTTTCTATTCTTAACAACAGTTCTGTCCGCTCTCCTTCCAGAGTGGCTAACTTTTGACTTAATTCTTCTAGTCGTTTTTGAGTTTGTTCATATTCTTCGAGGGCCAACATATTTACAGGCTCTAGGGCTTGAAGTTGTTTCTGTAGCGATCGCACCTCCTTCTCTAACTCTCCCATTTTCATCTTCTCGGATACTATTGGCAATGGGTCAGGCAATTCTGCCTTTTGCTCTTCTAACTGAATTTGTAAAGGAACTAACTGTTCCCGACGTCCCTCTTGAGATTCCTGTAACTTTTGTAGTTGCCATTCTAATTTTTGTTTCCCCAAATATAACTCCCGCAGATTAGCTTCAGCTTGGTCTCGTTTTTGTTTCTCTGTGCCCAACCTTTCTTCTACTTTGGTCATACCTGATTTAGTCTGGGCAATTTGCTCATTTACAACTAAAATTTGACTATTGACTTCTTTTATGGTACCCAAACCCTTGAATTCTTGCTCTTGATATTCTGAAAGGCGACGGGAAAATACTTCTACCTTTTCCTGCAAGAGCTGTTGTTGATTTTCCAAATCCTGTAGTTTTTGTTCAGCACTCCGCAAATTAGCTTCCTGTTCTTGCAAAACTACCTCTTGAGACCGGATCATAGCTTGTATCTGTTGCCATTCACTATGAGTATGAGATTTTTCCAACTCAGCCAAAGTTTCCCTTAACTCAGTTAATTGAACTTCCTGAGTTGGAATTTCTTGGTCTAGGGATACTAACCGAGTTTGAGCATGAGCTAGTTCTTTAGTATTTTTCTCTAGTTGTTCTTGCCCTTGCTCATATTGTTTAGTCAATCTTTGCAATTCTGCCTCAATTTGCTCTACTTTGAGCTGAGTTTCCCTAAAATACTGCCTTCCTTCCATCAAACCTTGCGATCGCTCTTTCACCTGTTCTCTTAAGGGATCTATCTCAAGCACACATCGCTCCAGAACCATATCTATTTCTTGTAAACGTTGACGATGACTTTCCATTTCCCCCATTTCTGTCAAGTCGCTACCATCAACTGTACCAAAATGCAAGCTTCCCGAACGGCGCGACATACTTCCACCAGTCATCGCCCCGCTACTTTCCAATATTTCCCCATCCAAAGTCACTATCCGATATTGACCCAAATACTTACGGGCATTCACCAAAACATCAAATACCACAGTCGAACCAAACACATAAGCAAAAATATCTCGATAACGGGGGTCACACTCAATCAAATTCACCGCATAATCTATAAACCCAGCTGCTCCCCAACGTAAACTATTATTCCGGTTAAGCCCAGAAGGTCTAATTTTATTCAAAGGTAAAAATGTCATCCGGCCAGCTCTTTGTCGTTTTAAAAATTCAATACCAGAAGCTGCCACCCCATCATTTTCAACTATCATATTTCCTAGACGGCCACCAGCAGCAATTTCTAAAGCTAGTTGATATTTAGGGTCAACTCTCCCTAGTTGTGCCACTAAACCACAAATCCCAGAAATACCGGACTGTTGTAGCATTTTAGTAGCATAAGTACCTGTAGCTTCTTGAATTACCTGTTGTTGGGCTTCTAACTTATCAAGTTTTCTTTGTCTGTCTCTTTGTTCTTGTAGTAAGCGAGTTTGAGTATCTTCCTGAATTTGTAGCTCTTGTTCTACAGCCTCTAATTGTTTTGTTAAAGATTCTACTTGATACTGGAATCTTTCTTTTGACTCTTTTACCTGTTTATGGTAGTTATTTTGATTTTCAATTTCTACTCCTGAAATTCTTAGAGACTCTTGCTGTTCTTGAATTTGCTTTTCTAACTGGTAAGCCCGTTCCCTAACTCTAGCTTGCTCAGTCCGTTGGGGGTTAAGGGTTTGTTGTAGAGTTTCAATTTGATGATGCAGTTGAGCTTGTTGTTTTACCCAAGCTTCAGCAGTATCCGCAATAGCACTAGCTGACTCTCGTTGTTCATTAAGAATTTCTTGGGCTTCCTTACGAGTAGCTTCTAAAAATGAGACATTTTGAGTTTGGACTACTTTTTCCGTAGCGAATACTTCTAAATTTTGCTGGTGTTGATCTACTTCTTCTTCTAGTTGGCTAAAATTGCTTCTAGTCTGCTTAATGGTAGTTTCTAATTCTTTATACTTTTTCTGAAGTTGACGGTGCTCCACTTCTTGAGTTGCGAGGGTTGACTGTAAAGCTAAAAGTTCTTCTTCTCCCAAAGCTTTTACTTGAGCGTTGAGTTCGTCTAGTTCCGTTTGAGCTTGTGTAATTTCAGTTTCTTTAGCTTGACTATTTCGCTTAAGTTCACCAACAGAGCGATCGCCTGACTCAATATTTTCCCGAAGCTTCCATTCCTGTTTTTGTAAATTTTGCCATTTAAGTATTGTTTGCCAGAGACTTTTTTCTTCTAGCTCTCCTCGTAGTTGTTGATATTTTTTAGCCTTTACACAATCTTGGGAAAGACGGTCACATTGTTTTTTCAGTTCTCTTTCTACAATGCGACTTTTTTCCTCTTGCTCTTTAACCAAATCTAACTTTTCCTTTGCCAAAGAAATTTTTCTGTCAAACTGAGCCACACCTGCCAACTCATCAATAATCTCCCGACGTTCCCGAGACTTCATAGAAATAATACCAGTCACATCACCCTGAAGAACTACGTTATATCCTTCAGCATAAACCCGAAGTTGATTTAGTTGTTCGTGGAGTTGACTCAGAGTACATGGCTGACTATTCATATAGTAGGTAGAAGTATAAGTACCTTGTTTAGTAACTCGAAGGCGACGAGAAATACTCCACTCTGATAATGAATCAAAAGAATTAGCTATTTCGAAAGGGTTTTGAATTTCGGAAATCTGAGCTCCATTTTCTTCTACTTCCGGTAGTTGTGGCTGTGGTGAGCCAAGTTCATTATGGCCATTATTTTGATTTGACAGGTCTTCTAAATCAAAGGTAACAGTAACAATAGTTTCAACAGTTTTACGTCCAGCTAATTTATTGTTTACCAAGTCTGGGAGCCGTTCAGCTCTCATACCTTTGGAAGTAGATAGACCTAGACAAAATAGAAGTGCATCGAGAATATTGGATTTACCAGAACCATTCGGTCCCGAAACCACAGTAAAGCCTGGCAACAACGGAATTGTAGTTGTGCCACCGAAGGATTTAAAGTTAGTCAGTTCCAAGCGTTTAATATGAACCATGAAGGCCAGTTTTTGGACTGAATAGATTTTGAGCTCTTAATCATTTTAGACATTATAGACAGGACTTGTGGCTTATGGGTTTGGTTTTCTCAAATGTTGGTTGTTTTTCAGGGTGTAGGGCAAGTTTTTTTGTGGACCTACCAAAAATAGAACTATGGAACCAATTTTTCTATCTGCTAGAAAGTAATCTTCTGGTGTATTTTTTTTGGCGACGATAACCAATAATTCCGATGATTAAAGTCAAGAGTAAATATGCACCAATAGATAAGTAGGGAATTAGGTTTTCAACCATGATTAATTTTCCTTTTCAGTTTCACATTTCCAGAAAGTGTGAGAGAAAATAAAAATAGCAAAGGCGAGGAAAATTTGCAAAGCAATAAAATAGAAAACCCAGGGTGGGAGATGGAGAAATGAAAAAGAAATTGTTTGTTTCCATGACCAAAAGTCTAGAGAAAGTAGGAAAATTATGGTAAAGCAGAAACACCAGAAATAGGCAGATTTGAAAATGTTGAAGTTATTCATATTATCAGATGGAAAACATATTAGCTCTTTGATCAGGAAAATTAGAAGAGGTTAACTAACCCTATTATTTAGAAACTATTGAAATATCATTTAGCTGCTTAACATTAGTTACTTAATATTGCTATAGAAGAAAATCAATCAACAATATGAGTCAAGCTAATGACAACAATTAAAATGCACTTGTGGACAGTAACAGAGTACCATAAAATGATAAATTGTGGTATTCTCACCCCAGAATCCCGTGTTGAACTGTTAGAAGGTCGTATTATTGAAATGAATTCTCAATGTGCCCCCATGCTGCAACAACTCAACGGACGTCTGATTATTTAAAAGCTCAATTAACTCAGCCAGCTTATATTAGAATGCAGTTACCAGTTACGTTATCAACTTCGGAACCAGAACCGGACATCGCTGTAGTTAAAATCGACCCGCAAGTTTATGGCGTTTGCCACCCCACTCCAGAGGAAATATTCTTTTTAATCGAAATTTCCGATACGACCTTAAGAATAGAT
>JAKQYF010000166.1 GCA_023356535.1 Trichodesmium sp. MAG_R03
GTTTGAGTACCATTAGGTGATACAGCTTCGGTAACGCTACCTTGGAAGTTCTCCTCTGCAGTTAGAACTGTTCCCCAGGGAGTTGTACCACCAGAACAGTTGAATGCTGTACCAATGATTCTATTACCCAGTCCATCAGAACTGAGAGGGAATACATCAACAGCAGCAGGCCCAGTACCGATTAAGAAGTTTTGGTCTCCAGTTTGATAGCTAGCTGTGCCCCAAGATGTAACGCTTTGATAACCATCAGAACGTTCGGAGTTAATTCCTAGTCCAGATAAGAGATGTACTCGACGATTAGCATCATCTGCTACAGTAGCATATTGACCGTTACTACCTTTTCTAATTCTGACAATAGAACCACCTAGGTTATAAGCAAATTCACCTAAGGTGGAGATACTGGGTTGAGATAAATCTAAACCTAGTACAAGTTTGTCTGTTGTGGGGAAACCATCTAAGTCATCACTACCTGCTAATAATGGTGACATTGGATATGAAACATACTCGTGGTTATTCCATAAGTAACCATCATCAGGATTACCATTAACAGGAATAAAACTTACATAGTCAGCATTATAACCAAAGTATTCTTCAGGGTCAGGGAATACGCGATCGCCCCAACTAACAATTACATATCTTTTGTATTCGGGAGGTACTATGACATCATCAAAGTACTCATACGATTGTAGTGCCACATCTACACCTGCTCCTCTAGTTACTCCTTGTCCTCCAATTCCTAAAGGTACAAAGCTAGAATATTGTTCATAAGCTTCTAAAGGATGTGCCAGTTTCAGGGGTGTGAAACTTAAACCTCCAGTTGTAGCGTGAGCGACTTCGGAGTTACTACCCAACAAATTACCAATTTTTGTTGATAGTGCTGTAGCTGCTACGCTACATCCGAAGAACACTAATAGTTTTCTTCGAGTTAGTATGGACATAAAAATTTTTCTCTGGTTTCTCTTTGGACTTGTAGTTACAGGCTTTAGGTATATTTAGGAGTATTTTTGACCTATTACCTTAATACTAAATATGGCTATAAAAGCATGCTTCTCCCACCGCCCTATTCCTTAATTTAGCAACAGCTGCAATTTTAACAATACCTTTTCACACTAGGTAGATTTGGTATTATGTATATTTAATTCTCTTCAAAGTAGTCTACTAAAAAATATGTATTTTGAGTTTAAATTTAGTTCAAAACTAGTTGATCATTGGTTTAAATTTTGTTTTGTTGGCATACTCTCCTGCTTTTTCGAAAGTGCTTTGGTTCGTCAACCCTAATTAGGGCTTGCTGAATTAATTGAAAAAACTTACACCGTAAGGATTTAAGGTATTTTTAATCATATATAATGCCCCGTTTTTTGCTCTTTAACGCTAAAAATCAAGAATCTAGTTGCAGTAACATAGCATTGCTAATAAAGAATGGTGCTAGGCTAGAAACTTTGAGCAAAAGGCAATATAAAATGCTCTTGGTTGTGAGTGAAGTTTATCGACAACAACAATGGATGTTTGAAAATAATAAACAACGGATAGAAGAACGAATTGTAAGCTTGAGTCAGCCCTACATTCGTCCAATAGTTAGAGGAAAAGCAGGGAAAAACACAGAGTGTGGAGCTAAAATCTCTGCAAGCTGTTTTGAAGGATATGTTTTTTTAGACCGAATAAGTTGGAATAATTTTAATGAATCAGGGGATTTACTTTTGGCTTGTAGAAGCTTTTAAAAACTTCACAGGTTATTACCCAGAATCAGTCCATGCAGACCAAATCTATCGAACAAGAGAAAACCGAAAATTCTGTAAATAAAGAGGCATTAGAATCAGTTTTCCCCCACTAGGAAGACCAGCAACAAATTGCGCTCAATAAATCAAAAAGCAACAACAGTTAGATAAAAAAGTTCCCAACTCTATAGAAGGTAAATTTGGAGTTGGAAAAAGAAGTTTTAGTCTTTAATTAGTGATGACTAAACTTTCTGAAGCATCCTTAACTGCAATTGCAATTACCTTCTAGGTGTAAGGATTCAGGTATCTCAAACCCAGTCATAGAGTAAATTCTGAAAATGAATGATTCAGCAATTTATAGCAATGAGCACTCACATATTTTCATATTACTATCGTCTTTAAATGTAGTACAAATTTCTACTCGTATTACCAATACTTTCACATATATTATATTAGTAGCAATTTATAATATGTAAATATACCAGCGCACGTTGCTATAATAGTCTCATTCTCAATAATGACGAAAATAAAGGCTTGTAGCCATTTATAACTGAGAATATAATTTAGGAAGTAATTACCAAAAATCCTTATCCGTCAAGACTTATAGGCTTTTTTATAGGACCTGAATCCTTACTTCTTGGTAATGAATCTTTCCACTCTCTTGAAGGAGGTGTTGTCTCTATTTTTATGCTTTTTTTACCCCAAAGCTGTTTTAGCGGTCATTTTTATCAGTTACTGTTATATTTATGATAAAAATGATCAAACAAACTTATCAATAACTTTTCTTGAATAAACGAGTCAACCCTCCTCCGACTTTTTCAGCAAGCCCTAATTAAACTCTCTTAGTTAAGAATCTAGTGTCTAGTTGCAAAAATTAGTAATCTTATTTTGAGATTTAATTTCCTTGGATTCAAGCTTTTTTTATTAGTTAAGTAAGTATATTAATTAATATAATTAGACACTCAGATTGTGCTAAGTTTTTGGAAAAACTATTGCTAACTAAAGCTGATAAAGTCTTGAAATATGTTTTAGCTGTCTAACATCAGTTACTAATTATCTATTATTTTCGAGTCATCTTCATCAGTGGGAAACCTGGGAGCAGTAGATTGAGATTTTTGTCTAGAAGATTTCTGAGGTTGAGGAACTATTGGTTGAAAATGAGGTGATGCTGGAGGTTTAGCAGGAACTTGATTAGAAAAATTGGGAACTTGAGGCTTATTATCAGCAATACCACTATCATCCTCAAACTTTAATAACAATTTAGCATCGGCAAAATATCTAGTAAAATTATCAATATTAGGATTATTTTGCCATTCCAGACGAGATACATTAGAACGGATAACAGGTACTATTTGACTTCTACGTTCTCCTAATATAGTAATAGTAATCTCTATGATTTCTGGATTATTTGCCAATTCTTGATTAATTGTCTTTTTCGCTAAATTTTCTGCGTTTTTAACCAGAATATTATAAGAGTTATTTTCGTTAGAATCTATCAAAAAAATGGTATTTTTTACAGATGCTAAGACTGTACTTGTTGCTATTAAAAGATTAGCTAATGTGAATATTATGCTCCATGAAATACGATAATATAAATTCATTTGACAATTAAAGGGGTTTTCTGATAAATATCACTACATCTAAAGGACTACCAAAATATGGTAGTCCTGCATAGTAATGGTAAAACTTAATTTTCTAGCTATGCACTGTACTAAATGCCAATCTACTAAAATCATCAAATATGGACAGACTTACTAGGGTAAGCCTAGGCTATGAGTCAATAAAATTCACTTAAGGATTTTTTTGCAATTCTGTTCATAGAAGTTTTCGTCTGATCTGAACCGTATTGGGTTATCGGCGACAGTTGAGAATCATAGCTACAACCTATTGATGAGGAATAAAGAGCAATAATTGATAAATGTTGTTAGAGTGATTAGCATTGGCTGCAATTCCTTATAGGACGCGCGGGGGAAGTGATCTCTTAACTCAGCTTCAGGTATCTGACAATACTTTACCCAGTATATATCATCATAACATGGAAAGTCGCCCACTTATGGGGGAGGCTTATAACCCAATTTTATGGTAAAATTAGTTCTGTAGAAAGGTTGAATAACACAATGGTACAACGTGTCGAAAGTAGGAAGGAAAACACCTTGTCGTTTTCCCAAAAAATTAAGTAATCACATTGAAAGCATCTGGAACTTCACACATTACTATAATGCCGCAATTTATACTTGACCATTATGCAAACAGGACTACCGAATTTTCCTAACACTTCACCTCCTCTTACTTTTACCTTTCTAACTTCTTACTAATTAATTGATTTGTCATCTTTGGATCAGCACGACCTTGTGTTTTTTTCATCACTTGCCCAACAAAGAAACCTTTGAGTTTTGTTTTACCGCCGCGATATTTTGCTAACTCTTCTGGATGTGTTGCTAAAACTTCATCTATAATTGCTTCTATTGCCTTAGTATCTGAAATTTGAATCAAACCTTTTTTCTCTATTAATTCCTTGGGCGACCCACCTTTGGATAATAATTCAGGCAGTATATCCTTAGCAATTTTACCACTTATAGTACCATCTTCAATAATTGTGACTAGCTCGGCCAAATTATTAGGTTTCAGAGTAATATCATTAATATTAATCTTTTCATTTTTCAAAAAAGCAGTAATATCTCCCATTACCCAGTTAGCTACTTGTTTAGAATTTCCACCGGCTGCAACTGTAGCTTCAAAATATTTTGCTACATTACAGTCATCAGTCATAATACGAGTATCATAAGCAGATAAACCGAACTGATTTTTATAACGGTGACGTTTGTCTGCTGGTAATTCTGGTAACTCAGCTTTCCAAGCTTCTAACTGCTGAGTTGAGACTTCAATAGGCGGAATATCTGGTTCAGGAAAATAACGATAGTCACTAGAACCTTCTTTAGTCCTCATGCTAACAGTACGTTGAGAGCCTTCTTCCCAAAGTCTAGTTTCTTGAATAATTTTTTCTCCTGCTTCAATAGCTTCAGTTTGCCGTTGAATTTCATATTCTATAGCCCGTTGTATGGCACTGAAGGAGTTCATATTTTTGATTTCTACTTTTGTGCCAAATTCTTTTTGGCCTACAGGTCGTACAGAAACATTTACATCACATCGTAGGGAACCTTCCTGCATATTCCCATCACTAACTCCAAGGTAGCGGACAATTCGCCTTAGCTCTTGAGCATATTCGGCAGCTTCCACTCCAGAACGGATATCCGGTTCTGATACGATTTCTATTAATGGCACACCAGCACGGTTGTAGTCTACCATTGAATAGGTTGAACCAGATAGGCGATCGCTACCTCCGTGGACTAACTTACCCGCATCTTCCTCCATATGTAGTCTGGTAATACCAATTTTTTTACGAGTTGCATTACCATCCTCATCTACTATCTCTATTTCTAACCAACCAAATTCAGCGATGGGTAAATCATACTGAGAGATTTGATAATTTTTAGGTAGGTCTGGGTAAAAATATTGTTTCCGATCAAATTTACTATAGGGCGCAATTTGACAATTTAAAGCCAATCCTGCTTTAACAGCATATTCTAGAACTTTTTGATTAAGTACAGGTAAGACTCCGGGCATTCCCATACATATTGGGTCAATGTTGGTATTAGGTGTGACACCAAATTCTGTGGAGGAATTAGAGAAAATTTTAGTTTGAGTACTAAGCTGACAATGGGTTTCTAGACCAATAATTGCTTCATACTCTCTTTGAACTTTTACAGTGGTGGTCATATTAGAATAAGTCGAAAAAGTATTACATTTGATCTTATACCCAAAATTAGTCAGAGATGTCTATTGTGCATTTAGGTATTGTATATCTAAATATCTGCTGATCACAAAAATGTGGTATTTTTTTCTAGAAAGTAAAGTTATAAAGGAATTATACCATGGCTTTAACAGAATCTACAATGCTAACATTGGCAACTACAGCGCCAAATTTTCAGTTACCAGATGTAGTTTCCGGGGAGATAATTTCCCTATCAAAATTTGATAACAAAAAAGCATTATTAGTAATGTTTATTTGTCGTCATTGCCCATTTGTCAAGCACGTTCAATTAGAACTTTCTAAAATTGGTAAAGATTATGTTCCAAAAGATGTAGGAATTGTTGCTATTAGTTCCAATAATATTGAAACTCACCCTGATGATGCTCCAGATAAACTAAAAGAAATGGCATTAGAATTAGGGTTTAATTTTCCCTATTGTTTTGATGGAACTCAGGAAGTTGCAAAATCTTATACTGCTGCTTGTACTCCTGATTTTTTCCTATTTGATGCTGATTATAAATTAGTATATAGAGGGCAATTAGATGATAGTCGTCCTAGTAATGAAAAATTAGTAACGGGAAGTGATTTACGAGTAGCAATAGAAGCAATTTTAGCAGGAAAAAATATCAGGGAAGAACAAAAGCCTAGTATGGGTTGTAATATTAAATGGAAATCAGGAAACGAGCCTTATTATTTTGGTTAGAAGCCAAGGGATATGGAAAAATTTAGAATTTAGACTTTATAATTTAGAATCTAGGTAAGCATTCAGCTATTAGTAAATCTGTTCAATACTTTTGAATTTATGCAAGCAACTACTAAGGTTACCTGATGACCAATTACATTTCCTTTCCTAGGTCATGCTGGGCAGAAAAATGCATGAAGGCAATAAATTACAAAGTTTAGCTGATAATCTTTTTCGTGTCGAACTTTTAATTCTTCTTAGCGGCTAATATTCCTTATAGCTGATAGCTAATAGCTGACAGGTGAATGTTTATGAATTTAGAAGGTTTTTTTCTCTGAACGAGGCATACAACAATAAGTCGTTTAAATGCACAAAAGCTTAAGAAAAATACTACAAAATGCTAAGTAGGTAGGTATCAAAAAGTTTAGCTATATTAACATTTGTATACTAACTCCACAGCTTCTCCAAAAAGTTGGATTGAGAGGTTCTTTATATTTTTTGATATAGGGACAAAATTTAACGCCTACTTACTTAAATCTATGCTTAGTATAAAGCCCACATTCCACCATTCTGCTTTTAGGCTTTCTTAAATCATACTTTCCTAAACAAATTTTATGTTCCAACCTGAGTGGTAAAAATTTTGTGCTGAAATAAATTAATGGTTTGGAAAGAGTAGAGCATCTTTTTTCAAACCTTTAACAGAGCTTTATTTATAAAGGGCTTTTTAATCAACCTAATTTTTATCAATAATTACGTAAAAATACATTTGATTGGTTTTAAGCGAGTTCTATAGCACTACGTCTTTCTTGTCCGTAAGTATTCAGCTTTTAGCAGTCAGTTCGAGGGCAATTCCAAGGTCATACTGCGCAAAAAGATGCATGGATGACAGGGTTAAGATAAAATCAATAATAAAAAAAGTTTTGAGGAGGATAAAAATGGCAGTAAAATTACAACGACCAATTTTACTAGGGGGAATAGGTTTATCTCTACTATTATGGTTACTAGATAGTATCCAAAATTCTGTGGCAGAATTTGGTGGAACTACTATTTTAGGAATTATGATGGCCAGTCTGGGAGTTTGGTTATTAAAAAGACCAAAATCTCTATCTCCCCAAAAAATTAAGATAATCCCATCACCTACAAAAGAAGCTGCCCAAGAGGCGATCGCTTCACTAACTACTACTATAGATAAGCTTTTCCTGGCAACAGAAGATATTAATAAGTCTGAAAAAATAAGTAATGATATTAGTCAACTACATCAGCAAGTAACAGCTCTTACAGAGGAATTAGAAAGACAACAATTAAGTATAGTTATTACAGGTAATCAAGGAGTTGGTACAACTACTTTAAGTGAAATATTAAAGTCTCAGTGGATATATAAAAATGCCCAAAAAATAAAAGTTATTGATATGACTTGGGAGTCAGAATGGATAACAAAAAATGAGGATGCTCAAGTTAATCCTCTATCGCCTTACGATTTGGTATTATTTGTAATTACAGGTGACTTAATAGATTCAGAATTTCAAGCTTTATCAAAATTAATAAGTCTTGGTCAACGTTTTATCCTGATTTGGAATAAACAAGACTTATATTTGCCAGACCAACAACCCCAAGTGATCCAAAAAATTAAAGAGACATTATCTACTATTAACTCAGAGGAAAATTTAGTCAAAATTTCTGCCAGACCTAACTCTATTAAAGTGCGAAAATATCAGCAAGATGGCACTATTCAAGAATCTATAGAACAACCATTACCTGAAATATCTGGATTGACAGAAAAACTGAATCAGCTATTAGAGCAAGAAAGGAAAAAATTAGTCTGGGCGACTACTATAAGAAAAACAGAAATAGTTAGATTAGAAGCTCAAAATATTCTCAATCAAATTAGAAGAGAACGAGCGGTTCCTGTAATTGAACAATATCAATGGATAGCTGCTGCTGCTGCATTTGCTAATCCAGTTCCAACTTTAGATTTATTAGCAATAGTAGCTATAAATGCTCAATTGATAGTAGACTTAAGTGCTATATATGAGCAAAAAATTTACCTAGAACAAGGCAAAAAAGTAGCAGTTAATATGGCAGAGTTAATGTTCAAACTAGGATTAGTAGAACTATCTACTAAAGCATTAACAATTATTCTTAAAAGTAACAGTGTAACTTTTATAGCTGGTGGTACAATTCAAGCTATTAGTGCCGCTTATTTGACAAGAATAGCAGGTCTTAGTTTAACAGAATATTTCTCTTCTCGAATAGATAGTAATTCTGTAAACATTGAGCAACTCGAAAAAATTCTGCAAAGGATATTTAGCCAAACTCAGGAAAATAATTTCTTAAAATCTTTTGTAAATCAAGTAATGAGTCATGTTTTGCCACAGGGAAAAAAATTAGAAGTTGTGCAAACTCAGGCACAATAATATGGCAATAGAAAATAGATATTTGTGCTTATTTAGGGAAAACCTAATATTGCTACTACTCTTAATGTTATGGTAGTTTTAGGTTTTTCCAAGGGAAAATAAGGTTCATATCAGCAGTGGAAGGAAGTAGGAGTCCCTCACCAGGTAGTATTTAATTGCCATTCTGCACGATAAAATGTAGTATAAAATTATAAGTCAAGTCAAAAGTAAATCCCCCCTTTATCCCCAGAATAAAATTATAGTGGTCAATTAGGAGTCAAGGATTTAGTAAGCATTTATACTTACGACTTGCTGATTAATTTTCAAAGCATTGACAAATAAAGGTCTTAGCATTTTTTACTCTAAAAAACTACCTGGTTTTCAGTTCCTCAAGCTCCAAAAGTTAGTATTTTAGGCACTCCCACCCCAGAAAAATCAAGGGACAAATATATCCGACTACTTCCTTTATACACTCCCTGTTCTTCTGTAGGGACTTTCCTAGCACCGTCCATTCCTACTCCCGTTCTTCTTAAAAAGACTTTTTTACTAGACCCTACTTAATATTTCTCTGAGAATTTGACTCCTGATCAAGGTAAATGAAGAGAATTTTTATAGCTTAAATACTTAAGCAAGCTACAGAATATAGATTAATTATTGTAGTTTTACCATATACAATTTATACTAAGAAATTGAACCGGCTGATCGTAGTAAAAAAAAGTATTTGCATTTTTTGACTCGAAAAAAGTTTCATTTTTCGGTCCTGAGAGCTCTATAAGTTAGTATTTTGGGTGCTCCCGAGGCAGAAATGATATTGGGACAAATATATCCGACTACCTCCTCTAGCAATTCCTCCTTCCTCTTTAGGGAGGTTGCATGCAACCTCCCTAATTCACCTCTTGGGAGATGTTAGGGGTGGGGTACCCTACTCCTGAAAAAGACTTTTTCAGACCCCTAAATAGATTAACCAGTTTTGAAACCAGGGTAAGACAAGGTAAAGAAAAAAATCTGATTATTTCATTCATATATAACTACTAAATTATCGTTAGGCTAGTCTAGTCTTGAATAACTCAAATATTTACCCAGAAATAATTACAGAAAATTCTCACACAACAGAAAGTTATCGTAAACAAAGTCAACTTCACTGGAAGCGAGCTAGAGGAAGTTTACGAAAAGCTTTAAATAGATATTCTATCTGGCACAATACCTCACAAAAAACAACTAACCCTGAATTATTATCTACTGTCAAAACTCAATTAGACTTATTAAAATCAAATCTTAATAAGCTTGACCAAGGAGTAATTCAAATAGCTGTTTTTGGTCTGGTTAGTCGCGGTAAGTCAGCAGTATTAAACGCTTTATTAGGTGACAAAATATTAGAAACAGGTCCTCTCAATGGTGTGACTCAATGGCCTCGTTCGATTAGATGGACTCCTAATATTTTTGTTAACTCCCATCAAAAAGAAGTAGTAAAAGTAGACTTAATAGATACTCCAGGATTAGATGAAGTAGCAGGTAAAACTCGTGGAGAAATGGCGAAGGAAGTTACTCGCCAAGCAGATTTAATTTTATTTGTTATTTCTGGGGATATTACTCGGACTGAGTATAATGCTTTGTTTGAGTTACGAAAAGCTAAAAAGCCGTTAATTTTAGTATTTAATAAAATAGATTTATATTCTGAAACGGAACGAGAAGAAATTTATCAAAATTTACAAAAAATTGCTGTTCATCAGCCTGGAGAATTAGAGCATACTTATTCCTCTTTAGAAGTAGTAATGGTCGCAGCAGAACCAGCCCCTATCCCTATCAGAATTGAATGGTCTGATGGTAAAGTAACTAATGAGTGGGAAACTCCATCTCCTCAAATAGATGAGTTGCGACAGAAAATAATTACTATTTTAGAGAGAGAAGGGCGATCGCTTTTAGCTTTAAATGCCTTACTTCAAGCTAGAGAAGCTGAGGTAAGTATTGCTAATAAAACTGTTAAGGTTAAGCAAAATGAAGCTGATGATTTAATCTGGAATTTTGCTAAATATAAAGCTTTGGCCATTGCTCTTAATCCTATTGCTATTATTGATGTAGTTGGAACAACAGTAGTAGATTTAGCATTAATTCGCTCTTTATCTCGTCTTTATAACTTGCCGATGACTAGCTATGAAGCAGGCAAACTTTGGAAAATAATTATTTTTAGCACTGGTGGTATATTGTTAGGTGATTTGGGAACTAGTTTATTATTAGGTTTAGGAAAGGTTGATGTTATTTCTTATACAGGAGTTGCTATTACTCAAGCTTCTATAGCTGCTTATGGAACTTATGCTATTGGTAGTGCTACTAAGGTTTATTTGGAAAGGGGTTGTACTTGGGGATATTTAGGGCAAGATACAGTTATTAAGGGTATTTTAAGTCAGATGAAACCTGATACAATAATTTATCGTTTACAACAGGAATTATTCAATAAATAAGTAGGGCTGGCTGATTAATTATAAAAGCATTGACATATAAAGGCTTGAGTCTTATTTGGTCAGCAAAAAGTACCAGAAGTTCGGTGGTATAAGCTGAAAAAGTAGGGATTTCGGGCACTCCCATGGCAGAAAAATCAAGGGACAAGTATTTCCGACTACCTCATTTATGCCTTCCCTGTTCCTCTATAGGGATCTTGCATAACAAAAATGCAATTCAAGTCGGGTAGCAAAACGCCCCTACCTACTCTTGTGCTGCTTAAAATACTTTTTCAGCAAACCCTAAGTAAGAAGGAAGGAGATTCAATGCTAACACCGAGGGACGTTGAGGTATTAGCTCTGAGTAATGTCGAAGAGGTAACTATAGTCATTCTGAATTTAGATTGAGACAAGATTTTCTTGCTGTGAAAGGGTTTTTAGCTGAAAAAGTATCCCATTCTTATTCGGAATGACTATATGTACGCATACATAAGAGAATTAAAGCTCAATAACAAAGAGAAGAGCTTTTTTGCTGGCTGTGCTGGCTTTTCTAGGTTTGTGTACAATCATGGATTATCTCGGGTCTTTGCCACCTGGGATATTCCCGAAATCTCTGGCAGTGACTCAAAACGGTTAGATGCTATCAAGAAAGTCTTTACAAATATGGCCGAAAAAGCAGACAGAATATTTATGGACAAATAAATATTCATCTCCCATCTATCAGAATGCTTTTAGGGACTTGAAAAAAGCATTTTCCCGTTGGAGAGAGCCTAAAATAAAAGCAGAGTTACCTCGTTTTAAAAAGAAAAAACATCACTGTAGTTTTACAGTAGATAGTTCTAATGGCAAGGTATTAGTTACGGAGGGAAAAAAAATAAAGATTCCTACGTTGGGAACTTTCAGATTCAAAGAAGCTATCCCTTATAACAGTGTTTCTCAGACCTTTACTATATCTAGAATTGCACCTGAATGGTATGTAAGTTTTGCGACTTTTTCAGCTGGCAAGATACCTGAAATGAAACACAAGCATCAAAAAGTAGGAATTGATTTAGGGATAAAAACTTTTGCTACTCTTAGTGACCCAAACACCTTTGAGACTCCATCTTCCATGAAAAGAGCGAAAATCAAGCTGGGATAGATACAGTGGAGAAACTCGAATAAGGTGCTAGGCAACCGTCGTGCTGGAATAGAAGCATCAAAAAATGCGGTTAAATATTACCAGAAACTAAGAAAAAAGCATCTCTATATAGCAAATGTTCGAGAGGATTTTCTGCAAAAAACCACTACATTATTAGCTAAAACTTATCAACATAT
>JAKQYF010000167.1 GCA_023356535.1 Trichodesmium sp. MAG_R03
TTGATCAAGATAATTGGATTAACCAATACAGGCTCTAACGCACAGCTCACTATTCCCTCGGCAGTAAATGCCTCTGGGAATTTCTTGTCTTAAATTTGAAGACTGCCATTGATATCGGCATCGGCATTAATGACTATACCACTATACCAGTTGCACTCCTGAATAAACTACCTTTGACTCGTTTACCCCCATAAGTTTCATGTTTAATTGGCTGCTCTTGGTCAAGTGTAGAAGTTTTACTGGTGTAACAATATCCGTTTCAATGACTTTGAGCCCAGCTAGTTGACATTTATAAGTTATCTGTTGAATTAGCTTATAGTGGGGTATTTGGGTAAAGTTTTGATTGTTTTTTTTACCGATGTTTGTACCTTGTTTCCAATTATCATTTTTGCCTATTACTACAGTACCAATATTATTTGTGGTTAAATACTCAACCACAAACAAACTGGTATTATGCAGATAATTCTCCACAAAACGATTTTGGTGATAGGTTAACGCTTCAATCTTACGGCTAGTTTTTTTCTGGCCTTTGAGCACACTTTGGTACTTAGCTTTACCATAGCAAATCTATAACAAACATTTATTAGGTTTGGCTAGGGGGGTGACAAACTGTCTGTAAGTCCTACTTAGGGCTTGCTGAAAAAGTCTTTTCCAGGAAGAGGAAACCCACCTCTAACATTTCCCAGGATGAGAAGTAGGGACGTTGTATGCAACGTCCCTACAGAGGCACGGGGAATTGGTAGAAGAGTTAGTAGGATCTATTTGTCCCTTGATTTTTCTGCCATGGGAACGCCCAAAATACTAACTTTTTGAGCTTTCAGGACCGAAAACTAGACACTTGTTCGAGTTTCAAAATGCTAAAACCTTTATGTGTCAATACTTTTGGATTTAATCAGCAAACCCTACTTAATAATGGTTTGAAGCAACGTTATCTTGAAAGATACTATCTGCATTTGGCCTTGATATTCACAATATTAAGGAAGAAATACTTCATTCAAGTCATTTAATGGCCAGTCAGTATCTTAATATCCCATCCTCAACCCCTAATTTTTTCTGTATGTTGGTTTCTCTTAAGCTTGCCCCAAAAGGTTTTCACCTTATTTGTCATCCCTCTAGCGGGTTTGGTGTTACGATGCCAAATCCGGGTATAAAAGCAAACGCAGGATCAATACCAAGAAAAAAACATCCTAGAGTTGAATTTAGTTCTAGAATGTGTTTGATTTAGAGTGCTATAAAAATTTTCTTTTAATCGGAGCGGCGGGATTTGAACCCACGACCCCCACTACCCCAAAGTGGTACGCTACCAAGCTGCGCTACGCCCCGTTATCAAACTAAGCAATAGTCAGAAGTCTGAATTGACATCCTCCCCGGCCTAGAGTCACTGGGTTTCCTACCGAGCCGTAGCCCCTCGGCGGGTTGACATTTCACAGGCTGCTGCTACTTTGGCAGTAGTCTTATGCTGGCCGACCTGTCCGTTTTTTGTCTCGGATTGCCCACCCGCGACTAATATATTTTTTGTGAACTAAAAAACATGATAACATAACCAGTGGAAAAAAATAAACTAAAAAGTTGCCCTAGAAGGGCGAGGCTTTAAACTCAATTTTTCGGTAACTGTCAAGTCCCCTTTGCTTCGACTAATATTACCTTGATTAAGGTATCATGCCATATCACATTTTGGCAACTCATTTGACTCAAAATTTTTTAAAAAGTATATCTACATTAATAGAACATATTGCCAGAGAGATATATCAAGTATGATTAATTATAGCTTACTGATTAACTCTAAAAGGATTGACAGATAAAGACTTTAGCTTTTTTTCTCTAAAAAATACCAGTTTTTAGATTACTCAAGCTCATGCATATTAGCATCTTTGGCAAACAAGAAAGGTATCATGCCATATCACATTTTGGCAACTCATTTGACTCAAAATTTTTTAAAAAGTATATCTACATTAATAGAACATATTGCCAGAGAGATATATCAAGTATGATTAATTATAGCTTACTGATTAACTCTAAAAGCATTGACAGATAAAGACTTTAGCTTTTTTTCTCTAAAAAATACCAATTTTTAGATTACTCAAGCTCATGCATATTAGCATGTTTGGCAAACAAGAGCAGAAAAATCAAAGGACAATCCTTACTGCTACCTCTTCATATAAGTCCCATTTCTCCTAAGTACTCCCTACTCCCTAAAAATACTTTTTCAGCTACTTTTTCAGCAAACCCTCGTTGGCCATAATAAAAATGTTTTTCTCTTTCAAATTCTTCCCTATTCCCTATTGACTAATTACCCATTTCCTAAAATTTTTGTTGTGGGTATTCTAAAAGACATGATCAGGACTTACGCAAAGGTTCTATATATAGTGCCTTGGTCCGTTACGAAGTGAGCTTTTTATGTTGCTAAGCGTTCGCTCCGCTTGGCGTCAGCAAAACACACCCTACCAAAGCGCGTTCATGCGTAAGTCCTCATGATATTAACTGACCTGAACTACTAGTAGACCGACATAGCTAAAATGGTGCAATAAGAGTAGGTTGGGTTGAGGGACGAAACCTAACCATAATAAACCTTTGTTGGGTTTCACTTCGTTCTACCCAACCTACATTTTTAGGTGTGTCAGTCCACTAGACCGACATAGCTAAAATGGTGCAATAAGGGTAGGCTGGGTTGAGGAACGAAACCTAATCATAATAAACCTTTGTTGGGTTTCACTTTGTTCTACCCAACCTACATTTTTAGTTGTGTCAGTCCAGTAGGTTGGGTTGAGGGACGAAACCTAAGGATAATAGACCTTTGTTGGGTTTCACTTTGTTCTACCCAACCTACATTTTTAGTTGTGTCAGTCCAGTAGGTTGGGCTGAGGGACGAAACCTAGCCATAATACACCTTTGTTGGGTTTCACTTCGTTCTACTCAACCTACATTTTAAGGTGTGTCAGTCCACTACTCATTCATATGTTAAGTTTTAGCCTGACACCTGACACCTTAAAATTAACAACTAATTCTATCAGGACTGACCCTAAGGTAATATATATAGAACCTTGGTGTGTTACTAATTGCGCAATTCAAGTCGCGAAGCGTTCGCTCCGCTTTGCGTCAGCAAAACACACTCTAACAATAGCTTTCATGGATAAGTCCTATCTATTTTTGGTAACACTCAGATATTAATCAAAAAATTTTTAACATTGCTACTGCCTGGACTAAACTAGGTACAGTATCTACAGGCCATTTTCCCTCACCCCTGCGCCCTTGATTTAAAATAAACTGAATGGTATAACTTTCAGGGAAACCTTCTACCTGCATCCATAGCAAATCACTTTCAGCTTCACAGGCTATTCTTTCCCCATCCATCAACTCATCCGCCATTTGGCTAATAGTTTGGCTTAACTGTTCTAATAATCGACAAAAATCCTCCATTTCCCTTACACTCAGTTCTATTGACCAATCATCCCCACCCACTAAACCCTGAAACTCCAGTGCTTCAGGATTCCAACCTAACCGCCAACCAGCTCCACTTTTGACTATTCGTTCCATAACTAGAAGTAGCACTCAGGAATCAACAATCAGCTTTTCAAGGCATATACATGGAAGATTGAAATTCTCATTAAAATAGTCCTCATTACTTAGTAATTAGCTTCTCAAAGGTATAATCAGGTACTTAAAATTCTACTAACACGCAAACTATCTGGCTATGGTTAAGAGCCAAAGCAATTAGTTTTGAATCCAAGTAGCATGAATAGGACTTATGCCAAGGTACTATATATTATATATAGAGCCTTGGTCTGTTACGAAGTGCGCAATTCAGGTCGCGAAGCAAAACACACCCTACTAATAGCGTTCATGAATAGGGTTCATGGGTAAGTCCTAATGCTATTATTGAAGTTTTTTTTCAGAAAAAGCTGATAGCTAGTTAAGGTTTAAGTAAATCTGCACCTCCTGGTTGGATAATCACTGGTACTTTAGGAGCTAGCTGCTCTGAGTTACCTTTCTGCTTCACTTCTGGTATGGATGGAGGGTTGGAGTCCCCTCCAAACATATCTACTAACCTATTAATTAAAGCATTTCTCTGAGAACGAGTTAAATTTTGAATTGCTTGGCGATCGCCCTTCATTGGATTTTCTGTCAAAGAATTATTGCTTGGATACACAGATGACTGTAAATAATCATTAGCTCCCAAATAATCTGCTAATGTTAATTTCCAATCAAACCGATAATTTGGCGCACGACCTTTGACATAAAAATGATACCTAATTAGACGCGATACCAAGGTATCCTTAGTATTTACTTCCCCCGTTTCCTTAGATATATAATCATTTTCTAATGGCAAATCTGGTATTTTTTCATATATAAATGGCCCTACTTGTGTAGGCCGCACTTGCTGTTGGACAATTTTGATTGGGTACTTAGAATTATCTTGGTTTGTAAATTTTTTTAACTGATGTTCAAATACATGAGTAGGAGGGTGTGCTGTACTTGCGAAAGAAGTCCACAAGAATTCTATACCAACCCAAACCATTGCTGTTATAACAGTAATCTTGAAATATTTGAGCCATTGCTTCTTGCTCATGGATATTCTCAACTAACTATTTACTATCAGGACTTACGCAAGGGCACTATATATAGAGCCTTGCTGCGTTACGAAGTGCGCAATTCAAGTCGCGAAGCGTTCGCTCCGCTTTGCGTCAGCAAAACACACCCTACTAGACCGACATAGCTAAAATGGTGCAATAAGGGTAGCTTGGGTTGAAGGAGGAAACCTAACCATACTAAACCTTTGTTGGGTTTCACTTCGTTCTACCCAACCTACATTTTTAGGTGTGTCAGTCCACTAGACCAACATAGCTAAAATGGTGCAATAAGAATGGTGCAATAAGGGTAGCTTGGGTTGAAGGAGGAAACCTAACCATAATAAGCCTTTGTTGGGTTTCACTTCGTTCTACCCAACCTACATTTTTAGGTGTGTCAGTCCACTAAACCGACATAGCTAAAATGGTGCAATAAGAATGGTGCAATAAGGGTAGCTTGGGTTGAGGGACGAAACCTAGCCATAATAGACCTTTGTTGGGTTTCACTTCGTTCTACCCAACCTACATTTTTAGGTGTGTCAGTCCACTAGACCGACATAGCTAAAATGGTGCAATAAGGGTAGCTTGGGTTGAAGGAGGAAACCTAACCATACTAAACCTTTGTTGGGTTTCACTTCGTTCTACCCAACCTACATTTTTAGGTGTGTCAGTCCACTAGACCGACATAGCTAAAATGGTGTAATAAGAATGGTGCAATAAGGGTAGCTTGGGTTGAAGGAGGAAACCTAACCATAATAAGCCTTTGTTGGGTTTCACTTCGTTCTACCCAACCTACATTTTTAGGTGTGTCAGTCCACTAGACCGACATAGCTAAAATGGTGCAATAAGAATGTTGCAATAAGGGTAGCTTGGGTTGAGGGACGAAACCTAGCCATAATAGACCTTTGTTGGGTTTCACTTCGTTCTACCACCACCCAACCTACATTTTTAGGTGTGTCAGTCCACTAGACCGACATAGCTAAAATGGTGCAATAAGGGTAGGTTGGGTTGAGGGACGAAACTTAACCATCATCAGCCTTTGTTGGGTTTCACTTCGTTCTACCCTACCTACATTTTTAGGTGGGTCAGTCCACTAACAATAGCGTTCATGCGTAATTCCTAACTATAACAGGACTGACCCACGGGCACTACACGAGGGTGAGGGCGAATGCTATTTGCCCCTACATATGGCGTTTTCAAGGTGAAGCATGCGTAAGTCCTATATAATTTAGGAATGAGAACAAAATAAAGCCGGAGAAAATTAATTACCCTCAAGAGATTTCCCAGACACAAATTACAAATTTCCGGTCTTATTTAATTTACGTTCCTTACCTATCTATATTGCTACCCACTTCACTAATTATTTCAGGCTGCATCAACTCATCAGACATTTCCAATATAGCGCAGATAACTGGCTTGACTGCTTGCTCATCAAAATTATCAAAATCTTCATAACGACGACGCTTGGCACGACTAGCTACTTGCACCACAGCCCGATAACGATTAGAAGAAGCTTTGATTAGGTCCTCAGACCTACGATTTAGTTCTGCTGAATTAATGCTAGATTGCTTTTGCATAGGAAATAAAGAATAGGGAACAAGATAGGGAACAAGTACTAAACAAAATATTTACCCTAACTAAATACTTATTGCTGCTATTTTACTAAGATTTGTTAATAATGCACAGTAGAAAGTTGTCTACTAAGGGCTATGCACAAGTCAAAAGTCAAAAACTAACAGTCAAAAGTTATCTATAACAAAGTTTGACCATTTATCAATTGCCTCACCTATTTGCATAGTACTATACAATTAGCTAAATTAATGCTGAAATCTTTTGAACTTATTTTGATTATTTATGCTAACCTCAGATTCTGCGACTTTGAACCACTTTTATCAGGTCTATCATCATCCTCTAAAAATAGTTGCATTAGGAGATAGTTTAGTTTATGGCTTTGGCGATTATGAAGGTGGTGGATGGGTAGAAAGATTACGACGACACTGGATGTTACCAGGTAGTCCTGGCCATGTACTATATAACTTGGGAGTCCGGGGAAATCGTGTTTTACAAGTGGAGCAACGCCTGGAAGATGAGTTCCACCATCGGGGAGAATTAAGAAATTGCCAGCCAGATATTATTGTTCTCTCTGTTGGGGTAAATGATTCTGCTAGAGTCCAAAGACCAAATGGACGTTACTATACAGATTTTTACAAATTTCAAACAATTTTAGATAAGTTATTAGATACATCAAAACAACTTTGTTCTGTAATATTTGTAGGAATGGTTCCTGTTGACCAATCTCAAATGCCTTTCCAGAATTGTTTATATTATAGTCATGATGACCAATTTATATATAAAGAGGCAACTCGGTTAGCTTGTTTAAAGCGAAAAATACCTTATTTAGATGTGTTTGAAAAATGGTTAAGTCGGGGCGAAAGTTGGTTGCGATCACACCTTTCTGATGATGGAATTCATCCTAATGTCAGAGGTTATCAAGCACTTTTAGTAGATATATTAAACTGGGAGGCGGTTGCTAGTCTCAATATCTCTAGCAATTTCCCCTATGGTGTGGATCAAAATTGATCAGGACTTACGCCAAGGTACTATACATAGATCCTTGGTCTGTTAGGTTCGGGCTAACACACCCTAACAATAGCGTTTATGGGTAAATCTTATTAATATTATGAGCATTGATAGCTGATAACTGATAACTGATCAGGAATTACCCTAAGGAATGAAAATTACATAAGATCCATAAATATTGATCAGGAGTATTGCACTAAAAGGTTTCTGAACAGGAAATCTGGAGGTTAATCAATTCTCATTCCTAAGGTACTATATCAGGACTTATGCAAATTTACCTTGAAAACACCATATATAGGGGCGAATGGCACTCGCCCTCGCCCTCGTGTAGTGCCTGTGGGTAAGTCGTGTATATATAGAGCTTTGGTGCGTTAGGAATTGCGCTTTTCATGTCCCACAGCGTTCGCTCCGCTTTGCGTCAGCAAAACATACCCTAACAATAGCATTCATGGGTCAGTCCTAACTGATAACTAATAACTAATAACTACTGGACTTACCCCAGGGCACTATATATAGAGCTTTGGTCCGTGACGCTAGGGCTAACGCACCCTACCAATAGCGTTCATGGGTAAGTCCTAAACTAATGACTGATAACTGATAACTGATAACTGATAATTGAAATGACAAAAAGCATACCAGAATTACCAACCAAATATGATCCCTTTGTTACTGAAGCTAAATGGCAGAAATATTGGGAAGAAAATAATACTTTCAAGGCAGACCCTAGCCAACCAGGGGAACCCTACTGTATAGTCATTCCCCCACCAAATGTTACAGGTAGTCTGCATGCAGGTCATGCTTTCAATAATTCTCTTATTGATGCGCTGATCCGTTACCATCGGATGCGGGGTGACAATGCGCTATACCTCCCTGGAACTGATCATGCTAGTATCGCGGTTCAAACTATTCTGGAAGGCAAACTCAAAGCTGAGGGTAAAACTCGCTATGATATTGGGCGGAAAAATTTCCTCGAGCGTGCCTGGGAATGGAAAGCGGAGTCTGGTGGCACTATTGTTAATCAACTGCGTCGCTTGGGAGTTTCTACAGACTGGACACGAGAACGTTTTACTCTGGATGAAGGCTTATCAAAAGCTGTTATTGAAGCATTTATGCGTCTCTACGCAGAAGGTCTCATCTATCGGGGTAATTATTTGGTCAACTGGTGTCCTGCCAGTCAGTCTGCTGTTTCTGACTTGGAGGTGGAAAATAAAGAAGTTAATGGTAGCCTTTGGCATTTTCGTTATCCTCTCACTGATGGCGGTGGTTATGTGGAAGTCGCTACTACTCGCCCGGAAACGATGTTGGGGGATACTGGTGTTGCTGTGAACCCTAATGATGATCGCTATAAAGATATGATCGGTAAAATTCTTACCTTACCAATAATGGAACGGAAAATACCTATTATTGCTGATGAGTTGGTTGACCCTGAGTTTGGTACTGGTTGTGTTAAAGTTACTCCTGCTCACGATCCTAATGATTTTGAAATGGGTAAACGTCACAATTTGCCGTTGATCAATATTATGAATAAAGATGGTAGTTTGAATGAAAATGCGGGAGTGTTTGTTGGGCAAGACCGTTTTGAGGCGAGGAAAAATGTTGTCAAGCGCTTAAAAGAAGAGGGCTTTTTGGTAAAAGTGGAAGATTATAGTCATAGTGTTCCCTATAGTGATCGTGGCAAAGTCCCTGTAGAACCTCTGCTCTCAACTCAATGGTTTGTCAAAATTCAACCTTTGGCGGAGAAAACTCTGGAGTTTTTGGATAGATACAACCAACCAAGATTTGTTCCTGAACGTTGGGCGAAAGTTTATCGTGACTGGTTGGTGAAAATTAAAGACTGGTGTGTTTCCCGACAATTATGGTGGGGTCATCAAATTCCGGCTTGGTATGCTGTGAGTGAAACTAATGGAGAAATTACTGAGAATACTCCTTTTGTTGTCGCTCGCTTTGAGGCGGAAGCATTGGAGGTGGCAAAGGTGAAGTTTGGCGATGATGTCAAAATTCAACAAGACCCTGATGTTCTTGATACTTGGTTTTCATCTGGTTTATGGCCGTTTTCTACATTGGGCTGGCCGGAAAATACTTCAGATTTCGCTAAATATTATCCTACTAGCACTCTTTCTACTGGTTTTGATATCATCTTTTTCTGGGTAGCTAGAATGACAATGATGGGAGTACATTTTACTGGAAAAATGCCTTTTGAAACTGTTTATATTCATGGTTTAATGTTAGATGAAAATGGTAAAAAGCAGTCTAAATCTGCTGGAAATGGTATTGATCCATTGCTATTAATTGAAAAGTATGGTACTGATGCTTTGCGTTATACTTTGATGCGAGAAACTGCTGGAGCAGGACAAGATGTGAGGATGGATTATAATCGAGATACTGATGAGTCGGCATCCATAGGAGCTTCTCGAAATTTTACTAATAAAATTTGGAATGCTGCTAGATTTGTCATGATGAAATTAGGTGGTAAAACTCCTAAAGAATTAGGGGAACCACAGATAGATAAATTAGAATTAGTTGACTGTTGGATTTGGTCTCGTTTCTATCAGACTGTGCAGCAAACTTGTGATTATTTAGATAATTATGGTTTGGGAGAAGCGGCAAAGGGTCTTTATGAGTTTATTTGGGGAGATTTTTGTGATTGGTATCTTGAGTTAGTTAAGTCTCGTTTACAGGGTGAAGATGAAAATTCTCGGTTGGTGGCACAGCAAACTTTAGCTTATGTTTTGGATGGAATTTTAAGGTTATTACATCCTTTTATGCCTCATATTACTGAAGAAATTTGGCATACTTTGAATCAAGTTGGAGAAGAAAACTGTTTGGCTTTACAAGCTTATCCGAAGTTAGATAAATCTTTAATTAATTGTGATTTGGAGCATGAGTTTGAGTTATTGATTGGGGTAATTCGGACTTTGAGAAATTTACGGGCGGAGGTTGATATTAAGCCTAAGGTGAAAATTACAGCAATTTTGCAGAGTGAGAATGAAAAAGAACGGAAAATTTTGAGGGAAGGAGAGAATTATATTCGGAGTTTAATTAAGATTGAAGAGTTGAATATTACTCCTAATTTTGATTGCCAAGGTGTTCAGATTATTGTTGGTGTTATTGGTACTGTACAAGTTTTAATTCCACTATCAGGAGTGGTAGATATTGAGGCTTTATCTGCTCGATTAAAGAAAAAGTTAGAGAAGTTAGAAAAAGAGGTAGAATCTACTAAAAGACGGTTGAGTAAACCAAATTTTTTGAATAAGGCAGACCCGAAATTTGTGGAGGAAACTAGACATAATTTGGCAGAGGCAGAAAAGCAGGCTGAAATTTTGCGCGATCGCTTGAATCAGTTAAAGTTAAATTAACTGGAAAATTAACTAAGTTTATACAAAAACTAGGTTTGTGTCATTTCAAATTATCAGGACTTACGCAGAACTACTATATCTAGTAGGGGTTAATGGCTGTTTACCCCTACGGATGGTGTATATTTTTACATTTTGCGTAAGTCCTGATGATCACATTTTAGGCGATCGCTACTTGTGTCATGGGTTTGAGGCGGTGCCAGGTATCAGATCTGTAGAGTGAAGGAAACTCGTGGAAAAAGCATAACCCAAATTTATTCATTGACAACTGATCTGACTATATATTACAATCTACAGGTCTCCACACGGGAGAAGGTGAATGAAATTTCCCCTATATCCCACCCAAGGTAATATCCCAAGGTAGGTGCCCCCTATAATGCTCTTTATATTGTACTGACTGCTAAGCATATTTTCCGCAGTACCAATAATAACCCCAGAACCTACTGCAGTATAACCACCTCCAAAAACAACTATAGGAGTAACAACTTCTATTGTAATATGTTCAGCTAATCTATTTAAAGCACTTCTACCTAGAGGAGGACCAGGTTTTCTAGTTGCTAAAGTTGCTTGTTCTGGTTTGATAAATTGTTTGTTCAGCAAATATCTTTGATCATAACTAACCAGAGTGAATGTTATTAGTATAATTGTTAGTTTAAAAATATATTTCATGGTCAATTTTCCGAAAGTGGGAAACTAGTTTATTTTAATATTTAGAGGCAAAAAAATCAACATATTTTCATCTTTACAAGAATTACCCAAAACCGCCATATCTAGTAGTAGTGATTGGCAAATTACCCCTACGGAATAGCATTTGCCCTCTATAAATAGGATATTATCTACCAATTCTGGTAAGTCCTGCAGTAGTTAAAAATGGCAGTATTTTTATACTATAATATATATTATACAGTCAAAAATTTAGCTAAGTATCTGACTCAGCGGAGGCTAACTGAAAAAGCTGATAACTGAAAAACCGAATTTAACAATTTATGTCTACATTAAAAACCCCAAAAAATATTGAAAATAATCCCAAGTTTTCTGAACATCAACCAGAAGATTGGGAATTTAGCGATCCCGACCTTAGGGATGTTATTACTGAAGATGATACTCCTGTGGATAATTTAATTTCTGAAAAACAACAACGACTCTTAACTACTACTTTATATAATTCTTTTGTGACTGATTTCCCATTTTTAGCCACTGCCAATGTGGGACTATTTTACAGAGACAAAATACCACCACTTGTACCAGATATTCTCCTGAGTTTACGAGTAAAAGTACCAGAAGATTGGACTCAAAAAAAGAATCGTTCTTATTTTGTTTTTGCTTTTGGTAAACCTCCAGAAGTAGCTATTGAAATTGTGTCCAATAAAATTGGTAATGAATTAGGCAGTAAAATCAAAGATTATGCTGTTGCTGGAGTAAGTTACTATGTAGTTTTTGACCCACTCAAAGAACTTGGAGAAACTATTCTACGAGTTTATGAATTAAGAAATAATATTTATGTAGATAATGGTAATTTCTTTTTATCACAAATTGGATTAGGTTTAACAATTTGGCATGGTATTTTTGAAGGTCTTGAATATGATTGGTTGCGCTGGTGTGACGCATCAGGGAATATTTTATTAACTGGAAATGAACTTGCTCAACAGGAAAAACAACGTGCTGAACAGGAAAAACAGCGTGCTGATAGACTGCTAGAAATTCTTAGGGAAAGAGGTATTAACCCTGATGAAGTTTTGTAGCACAACAGGGCGAAACTCAACATATTTAATTATGTTGGGTTTCAGAACTAGGGTGTGATAAACTAATAACTGATAGGGAAGCTCT
>JAKQYF010000168.1 GCA_023356535.1 Trichodesmium sp. MAG_R03
ACTTAGCAACTCGTAATGGTTATCGCTCAGTTATTAGTCACCGTTCGGGAGAAACAGAAGATACAACTATTGCTGATTTAGCTGTAGGAACTCGCGCAGGTCAGATTAAAACTGGTTCTCTCTGTCGTAGTGAACGAGTGGCTAAATATAATCGACTTTTGCGGATTGAAGATGAATTGGGCGATCGCGCTGTCTATGCAGGTGTAATAAGTTTAGGGCCAAAAAGTACAAATTAGTAGAAAACTAGTAAAAACTGACTTATAAGACCAAAAATTATAGGGAGAAAAACTCAACTGGCGTAATCCTAGAGTTTCTTCCTATTTCTGAGGAATTAGACCAAAAGTTAATTGTTAACTATTATTTTCTTCTCAGGTAACTTTAGAAAAAAGAACTATGTTTTCTATAGGGAAGCTAAGGGATGGTTAGGGCTAAGAGAATATCAAGTCAGAGATAAAATTAGCTTAAAAAGACATTTTCTTTTAGTATTTTGTGCTTATACATTTATTATTACTGCATCAGTTAAATGGAGGTATAAGAAGGCGCTGGGCTAACAAACCATTAAATACCTTTACTGATATTTCATTGGTATTTCGTACAGCAATATCTTATCGTTTTGTCGAGTGGTTAGATGAAAACATCGACGTATTTACCGCTCATAAAGACAGTTTGAGGTTTGTTTGGGCTTGAAATTTGCTAAAGTCCCGTTAACTTCAATTAGCAACTAATTTCAGCATTTTTTCTCCCATAAAACCACCAATTAACAATTAAACAACTTAGGTAATAAATTGCAAAGCCATACAGTGCATATTCAGGATGACCACTTTTTATTTGAGCTCCAAAAACTTTAGGAATAATAAATGCACCATAAGCAGCCACAGCTGAAGTCCAGCCTAAAACTGGTCCGGCTTGATTTGGTTCAAAAATAATAGGAATCATCCGAAAAGTTGAACCATTACCTATACCAGTAGTAATGAAAAGAATAAGAAAAAGGATCAAAAATGGAATGAAATAAATTTCAGGAGTTTGAGAAATACTTGCTTGCTTAACATAATAAGCGACTCCTAAAGCTGAACCAATCATCACAATTGTATCCCAGTGGGTAACATTTGCACCTCCGAATTTATCAGAGAACCAACCACCTAGAGGTCGAATCAATGAACCTACTAAAGGACCTAACCAAGCATAAGCAAAAGGATTAATCGCATTGGGATTTACGGTCCCATCTGGTAACTCTCCAAATACAACTTTAATTAATAAAGGAAAAGCTGCTGAGTAACCAATAAATGAACCAAATGTCATGGTGTATAACCAAGTCATAATCCAATTATGCTTATTCTTAAAAATCCGGTATTGGGGACTGAGGGAAATTTGAAAAGGTTTTTGCACCATGCCCATAATTACTACAGTCAAGACAATTATGACTGGTAAAACAATCCACATATTGATATTTACTACCAGAAGCATATATAACCCAATAGCTGCACTTATAAAAGCACAGAAAATTAGGGCAAGAGACTTGAATATAGCTATTAAAGTGCTTTTTGTTGTTATACCAACATCGGGACTAGCTGTTACTAGATTATTCATGTTAAACCAAGCATTAATCACTAGAATGACCAAAATAGGCACCCAAACCAGTCCACAATTTTGTATCCACACTAATGTTCCGGCAACTTTATCTCCTATATCTGTAGGTAAAGGAGCGCCCTGCCCACTTAAGGGTCCGAATAAAGGGAAGGTCATTACAAAAGGCAATAAAACCTGCATAACACTAACACCTACATTTCCCAAACCAGCATTTAGACCTAAAACTGCTCCTTGATTTTTCTTAGGAAAGAAGAAGCTAATGTTAGACATAGAGGAAGCAAAATTCCCTCCTCCAAAACCTGAAAGGGCAGCTAAGATAACGAAAAGACTATAGGGAGTATTAGGGTTTTGTAGAGCTACCCCTGTGCCTAATGACGGAATCACAAGGAATATTGTTGTGATAGCAATTACATTTCTTCCCCCGGATATAGCAATTAAGAAGGAATTTGGAATACGTAAAGTCGCACCAGTGAGTCCAGCAACTGCACTTAAGTTGAAAAGTTGAGCTGTTTCAAATGGAAAACCTAGGTTCTTCATTTGTACAGTAATAATGCTCCAATAGAGCCAAATGGCAAACGCACATAATAAACAAGGGATAGAAGACCAAAGATTACGATTTGCTATTCTCGATCCTTGTTGTTGCCAAAAATCTGGATTTTCTGGATCCCAATTATCTATTTTACTCATGAGTAATTCAGCAATATTCATGCTTTTATAGAACAACAAGGAGTATAGTCAATTATGCTAGATCAATCAAGTTCTTAATATTCAAACCTTTAACTGAACTTTGAGATTTTTTACACTGAAAATCGCTCCAAACTTACTATCAGCAAGAGACATACCTGAAAGAACTAAAAATAGCTAAAATCTAAGGTATATCAAGAAAACAGACGATTCAAGGTGAAAACATTGCTGTATCAAGTTTTTTATTAAATAGGTTTTAACATTTGTTGCTATGTAACAAAATATAAACTTACTTCAAATTAACTGTATAGAGGAGCTTGGAGTTAATTTATAAAACTTAATATAGTTGAGCTTTTTAGCTTTTTTGTGTGTATCTACTTACCTTATTTTTAACCTATTTTTTCCAAAAGTCCAGCTCCCCAAAATCATCCACCAATTTGTGACATAGTTCGACTATAAATTCCAGTAGTACTAGACTCTCTTTGCTTAAAATTAATTTCTGGTTTTAGACCTAACAAATTTTTTACCTGCTGCTGTATCTCTTTTACAGAAACTCCGTTACGCAGGCTATTTTTTAAATCTATTTGACCCATTTCATTCAACAGGCAAGGTCTTAACCATCCATCTGCAGAAAGACGCATTCTATTGCAGCGATCGCAAAAGCATTCGGACATTTGACTAATAAACCCTAAGGTTCCCTTGGCTCCAGGAATTTGAAATATATCCGCCGGTCCATTTCCGCGGACAAAAGATTCTGTTAATCCCCATTTTTTTCTAATCCTCTGCCGTAATTCTTCAGAAGAAATCCAACCTTTATTATTAAACAATTTCTCATTACCTATAGGCATAAATTCAATAAATCGAATGTGCCAATTACGGTTAATAGTTAAAGCTGCTAAATCTAAAACTTCATGGTCATTAACTCCAGGAATAATAACCACATTTATTTTCAAAGGGTCAAAACCTACCTCATAGGCAACTTGAATACCATTCCAAACAGACTGCCAACGATTACGATTTTTATTGCCAATAATTAAATTAAAAGTATCTGAGTTAAGACTATCCAAACTAATATTAATTCTTCTTAAACCAGCTTTATATAAATCTTTTGCCATTTTTGACAGTAAAAATCCATTAGTTGTCACAGATAAATCTTTTGTTTCTGGGAAAGAAGCGATCGCCTCAATCAAATTTATAACATTAGGACGTAATAAAGGTTCACCTCCAGTTAAGCGAAAGCGAGTAAAGCCTACAGGAATGAACACATCTTTAAGCAGAGTTAGCAACTCATTATCAGTCAACAAATTTTGTTTGAGGATATAGTCAATTTCTGCACCTTCTGGTATACAATATCGACACCGGAAATTGCAACGATCTATCAGACTAATTCTTAGATAATCAACTCTGTTCATATTAAAAAGGTTTTGTTAATACAATTTGACATCCTCCCCGGCCTAAAGGCACTGGGTAACAACCGAGCCGTAGCTCCGATGCGGGTTGACATCTCACAGGTTGCTGCTACTTTAGCAGTAGTGTGGCTCCTGGCCTCCCTGTCCGTTTTTTGTCTCGGTAAGCCCACCCGCGACTAATATATTTTTTGCTGCATTTTTGTCTCTATCGTGTTTACTTCCACAATGTACGACATTCCCACTCACGAATTGATAAATCTAATTTTCCACCAAGAAATCCACAACAAGAGCAAATTTGAGATGTGGGTTTCCAACAGCTTATCACTCTGAAATCACGACCATATTTTTGAGCAAATCCATTTTAAAAATGTTCTGAATTTTCTCCAACCGTGTTTGAGAAATAGCTCTCGATAATTTCCGATTCTTAACCATCCCAGAAACAACTCAAACCTCTAAAACAATTGTTTGGTTTTCACAGACATTTCAGTAGATAATTTGTGTAGAAAATCTATCCTTGTGTCTTTTAGTAAGGCAAGAAATTTAGCTATTTTTAGTCTAGCTTTTTCATATCGTTTAGTACCCTTAGTTTTTTTAGATAATGACTTACTTAGTTTTCAGTACTTCGAGCATTCGTTTCCTTAATGGTTTTGGTGCATCAATTTTTTTACCGCGTACGGACATTGCATGCAACGTCCCTACAGCTCGCTTTAGTTTTAATTCCTAAATCTATACCTACTGAATTATCAGTTTTAGGCAATACTTTGGGCTAAACTTCTACTACAAAACTTAGAAAATATCAATTAGCTGAATCTTTAATTGCGGTTACTGATGATGGAATAGCAGTTAGTTCCCTTGACTACACAATTTTCAACTTTCCTATTTTAGCTTACGTAAACTTTATGCTGACCAAGCTTAAATCCACCCTTTGTAAATCTAGCTGTTAGCAATGACATTCTCCTCTTAAATTTAGGAGTTCTTATCGGTTTACCTTTTCTGTTGCCTTGAGTTGATTAAAAAAGTTTTGATAACCCTGGTTGAAATCGTTTAAAGATTGCTGTAATGGCAAATGCTGAAAACTTCCTGATAGCCAAACTCTTTCTGAGGTCTTTTGAGCCAAAGTAATAAACTGTTTTTGTAGTTCAGAATTAGTCGGTTTTTTCTTTCCTAGTTTATACTTTTCCTGACAGCAAGCTAGACTATCATTCCAGACAATACGGACACAATTCCGAGCCTTGCTAATCGGTGTTTTTGTCCCAATGTTGATATATACGGTACTTAAATCTTGCTTTCATAGAATGACTTTTAAACTAAAAAATATAATAACATAACCTGTGGGAAAAAATAAACTAAAAAGTCGCCCGCTTATGGGCAAAGCTTTAAACCCAAATTTTCGGTAAATTTGATACTTAAGGGAGTAGGGAGGAATAATAAGGCCCTACCTTTTTCTCGGATCAATTTTCACCTCTATCCGACGGTTACGTTGTCTATTAGTTTGAGAATCATTTTCTGCGATGGGGCGAAACTCTCCATAACCAATAGCTAAAAGACGATAACGCTGACCCAAATTTTTTGATAAATATTCTGCTACTGCTTCAGCTTGCAAAAATGACTTTTCTTGATTGACCTTTGCTTTTCCTGTATTATCAGTATGACCAGAAACACTAATTGTTATATCTTTGTAATTTCTCAATTCACTAATTAAATTATCTACAATAACTCTTCCGTCAAAAGAAATTTTATTACTATCCGACTCAAACAAAATATAACTAGGAAGGGTTATCATACTAGCATCTTTAGTAAAAACTGGTGGAGAAAATTGAGTGCTCTGTTTATTCTCATTTGCAGAGAGAAGAGGAGCTAACTCTTGAGCCATTATATTTAGTCTTGTCTCTAAATTTTGATCCCCTCTACTGACACGTAGTTTATTTTCTAAAGCTGTAGTACGACCAATCAGAGTATTTAACTCTGCTTGTAATTGTTTAAGTTCTGTTTGTAGCCCCTGTTTTTCCACCTCAGTTAGTTCAACCAGAGATTTGAGAGTTTCTGGAATAGATACATAAGGAGTACTTGAAGGTAGGGGCAACTGTTGTTCAGATGCTCTATTCTTAAGGCCAAGAAGGAGTTTTTCTACTATGGGTACCTCTTGAGAAGTAGAGGGATATTGAAAAGCGATCGCCATTCCCAGCACCCAGGAAAAACCACTAGCTACCCCAAGCAATAATAAGCGAAATATCAAAAATAATATTAACAAACCAATCCCCGGAGAACTAGGGGAAATCTGATCAGGAGAAGATTTACTCACAGTTTTAACATTTCACTTCAGCTATAATTTACCAGGGCTCTATTTCTACGAAACCTTGTTTGGTAAACAATACCCTAAACTCAGTAATAAATTGATTATTATCTCCACTTATTGCTTGTTGGTTCAATAAATCTGGCAGAGGAACTTTATCCGCATCATCAGCAGCAGCAGAATTTATTGGTTTATACCCAATAATAGAACCATTGGCAGTAACTTTTACACGATAAATCAAATCTGTGTTAATTTCCGTTGTCCAATTATTATTAATTGTGTCAGAGAGTAAATTCTGTAATTTTTCAATCTCTGTTGGATCAGTAATTTTCGAAGTGCTAGTCAAAGATGACTCTAAATTTTCTTCAAATAGTTTCTCTTCAGATGAATCAATAGTAGTTGATTTAGGAGAATATTCCAAATTTTTAGGGGTGGAAGTAGGATTCAAACCAGGTTCCGGGGAATTTGTAGGAGATGTCTCTAAATTATCTACACTCTCATTTGATTCAGATTGAGGTTCTCTCGGACGTTGTACTTCTGGAATAGGTATAAAGAATAAAGCTAAAGCTGCTATTGCTAAACCGGAGATTCCCACAGTAGCCGGCAGAACTTTGGGGGCCATAGGCTCCCTTGAATGGGCCTGTTTTCGTGAAACAGGCCTGACTGCCAAAGAGAAATCCGGTAAAGTGAGAGAATCAGCAAAAAATTGGTCTATCGCCTCAACAAGATCAAATAACTCAATGGTGGTTAAATAAATAATTCTTTTAGGTTTTTGGTCTTTTCTAGAAGAGACATTGCTTTGAGAAAGTGTTAATCTATGCAGATTGATATCTATTTTTTGTAAGTGCAATAACTCTTGACCCTCACTATAGTGTCCAGAGGAAGATATTCCACTCAGAAATTCCTGAGCATAGCTACTAACTTGCCGAACCAAACTTTCAAAAAAATCTCGTCCACCAGTTAATGGTGAGTCTTGGCCATGAATATGACATTCAGCACTTATTAATATAGATAATATCTGCCTCGGACTTAAATTAGGAGTTTCTCCATTATCACTCAAGCCTTGCAAAATCAATTTGCAGTTAGGCAAACTGTACTGACGTTGAATCGTCATTGCACTTCTACTCCATAAGACTGGTACAAAGGGTCACTATTTTTATCAAAGATTATAGTGATAGTATCTTGACAATATTTTAAGATCTAATAAATCAACTTGTTAGTTTAGTTTAGCTGTAAAAATTTCATATTAATAACATTTCTTTTATTCTGGTTTTCTCATCAATTGTGCGAATTCCTAATATCTATAATAGTTTCTTTGAAAACTTACTTTTTTACTCTATTATCAAGTATATTTGGATTGGTGTCTGTCAATAGTTGAAAGCTCTTCTGCAAGTAGATCAACTTACCCATATATGTTTACATGGTACAAATTGCTACTAATGTAATATATGTGAAACTATTGGTAATAGCAGGAAAATTTGTATTACATTTTCAGATAATAGTAATATGCAAGTATGTGAGTGCTCATTGCTATAGAAGGGTGGGATAAAGGTCTAACAAAAGAGTTAATTCCTATTTTTAGATCACACCCAACCTCCTCTACTTACAGCGCTTTTCGTTGTCATGAGGTACACCCACGCGGGCAAGATGCCCGCACTACAAAACTTTCACCATTTACCCTGTACATCATTTGCCCGAAATCTTCTGCATTTCTGTATTCTGTCTTTTCTGTCTTTCTTGTTGAATAAAAAAGAGAGATGAAAAACAAAAATCTAGGCTTGTCTGGAATAATATTCCACAACCAGCAGTTCGTTAATTTGAAGCGCCACCCACTCCCGCTCCACAATACTGTTGATTTTACCAACGAGTTTGTTTTTATCGAATTCTAAATGGCTAGGAACATTAGCTAAACCTGGATATTGGAGATTAGTCTTTACCATTTCCTTAGATTTTTCTTGTTCCTTAACACTGATTACTTCTCCAGGTTTACACTGATAGCTAGCAATGCTCACTACCTTACCATTAACTGTTACATGGCCATGATTAACTAATTGTCTTGCAGAGGGAATAGTTGGGGCCATTCCTAAACGAAATACGGTATTATCTAAACGCATTTCTAAAAATTGTAGTAATACTTGGCCTGTTGAACCTGCTGCACGACGAGCTTTTTTTACATAACGTAAGAGTTGACGTTCACAAAGACCATAATTATAGAGTAGTTTCTGTTTCTCTTCCAGCCGAATCGCATATTCTGAACGCTTTCTGCGATTTTGACCATGTTGGCCAGGTGGATAAGCACGTCTGGCATTTTTACGAGTTAGCCCTGGTAAATCACCCAGACGACGAACTATTCTTAAACGTGGACCTCTATATCTAGACATAATAATTTCCTCTTTAACATAAAATTTAGCCACAATCCTATATCATATACTATTTAATTACTACTCTGTCAATTGTCCATTATTGAGTTTAGCTTTTATTATTTGTTATGTCTAATATGAACTTTTCTGATTTTTGCTCTGATACATTTCCCTTATTTGCACCTAAGAAATACTTTAGTAAACTCTGGATATATTTAGTAACAATACAACTTTTTAGTTGTAGTTTGTTGATGGCTATTCCTGAAGCAGCAACAGCCCAAGCAAATAGAAAATCATTTAGAATTTGCTCTAGGGATTTATTAAGTGTAGGTTTATCTGAGGAAGAAGTAGCTAATGCTTGTGGTGCAGCTTTAAAACCTAGAGATTTATCAAAGTGTGTCACAAAAATCTATGATAATACAACCACAGAATTTCCAGCAGAAAAGATTCTATTGAATTGTCAACAGGTAAGAAGAGTTGATGAACTAGGCACTTGTGTGGAAAATATTAATACATCAGTTAAAGATACATTTAATGAAGCTACTGTATTAGAAAGTTGTCGTCTTAGTTTACTGCCAGAAAGTTTTTCTTCTTGTGTGATTGGTTTAAGTGCTAATTTAGGATTATCCACAGAAGAATTATTAGCTACTTGTCTTAACCCTAATCAACAAATAAGTGAGCTTTCTGGAGAAGAATAAAGTTAAGCTGAATGCTTACGTTGCAACTTTTAGAAAGTCCTGTTAGTATTACTTTTCTAAAGGTACTTGATAAACTAGACAAAAATGAAAAAACTAAATATTATGGCCGCTGCTTTGTCCACTGTAGCGATCGCTGGTAGTATACTTTGTGCTAATTCTATAGAAGCTTGTCCTTTTAGTAGTAAAGGATTTGGTCTAATATCAGAAACATCTTTAATGTAGCCAAATTCTTGGTTAAACAAAAAATTTCCTGGTCAATCTGATTTTGCTATTGCTGGTATTGCTGCTGGTGTGCTAGGTCTAACTAGGTTAGGTGCTTTTTTGCTAATCGTTATGTGACTCGTAATGCAGTTGCCTATATTGATGCTAGTGATAATTCAAAAGAAGTACAAGTAGAAGAAATATTTGTGCAACAACATCCTGAAGCACCTAGTAGGGAACTAGATTTAATTGAGGATAATTTTGTTGATAATGTACAATCAGAAGTTGCCCCAGAAAAAGAAATTTCTCTTGTGAAATAATTTGATTATCATAACAAGTAATAACAATTTCCTAAGTTCAGAGTACACATACCTGTAAATCTTGCTTTTCAAGCTTGATAAATTACTTTGACAAATGTTGTTTAAGTTTATGAAATTAGTATAAAATGAATTTTCTCTGGACTTCCAGTAACTCAAAACTGGAAGTTTTTTATATTCAGTAGGCAATACAGCATTGACTTGATCAAAAAAAACGATACAACAAGTTAGAAAGTTCCACCTTGGTGAGGGGGGGGGGGTTGACTTTTGACTTATATTTTATGTTACATTTTGCATTACAAAATGTAGGCTATAGTCTAATATTATGGAACTATAGTCTCTGATTCTGAGACAAAAAAATGAAGAATAAGATACTAAGTAGGTAGGCATGAAAAAACTTAGCTATATTTAAGATTTGTATACTAACTCTAAGCTCCTCCAAACAGTTGAGTTGATGGGTTTTTACATTTTGTTAAATAGGGACAAATTTTAACGCCAACTTACTTAACATAACCTAAAAAAATTAATATGAGACTTGACGAAGTAGTAGAATTCGCAGAAAATCCTGAACCTCGTTGCCCTTGTGTGCTGTTATTAGACACCTCAGCATCAATGACAGGCACACCTATTCGAGCTTTAAATGATGGCTTGGAAACTTTTCGAGATAATTTAATTACTGATGACTTAGCTAAAAAACGAGTAGAGGTTGCTATTATTTCCTTCGATAATCAAGTGAAAATTGTCCAAGATTTTATTACTGCAGACCAATTTGAAAATCCAATATTAACTGCTCAAGGACAAACTTATATGGGTACTGCTATTCATAAAGCTCTAGATATGATTGCTGTTCGGAAGTCAGAATATCGGAATAATGGTATAACTTATTATCGACCTTGGGTATTTTTGATTACTGATGGTGAACCTCAAGGAGAATCAGAAAAAGTTGTCAGGGAAGCAGGCGATCGCATTAAACAGGAAGAGGATAACAAGCACGTTGCGTTTTTTGCAGTGGGTGTGGAAAGAGCAAACATGGATAAGTTGGGGGAAATAGTTCAGAGAACACCCCTAAAACTGAGAGGACTTAATTTTCGGGAAATGTTTATATGGTTATCTGCTAGTATGCAGCAAGTTTCTCATTCTCAAGTTGACGAACAAGTAGCACTACCTCCTCCTGGATGGGGAGCAGTGTGATGGTGAAATTTTCTCTCGTTAAACTAGAGATTATAATGGGGGTTTCTCAAACAAAGCTAGAAGAAGAAAAAAGTGATCAGGACTTACGCAAAGGTATTATATATAGAGCCTTGGTGCGTTAGGAAGTGTGCAATTCAAGTCGCGAAGCGTTCGCTCCGCTTGGCATCAGCAAAACACATCCTACCAATACCGTTCATGGGTAAGTCCTAATTTAGATAAATAGAACCTAGGCAGAAACTGAGTTTATGAGCTAAAATTTGTAATGTGAAGCATTATAGCAGTTTTCATTAAGATAGAAGACAAAAATTTGGGCTTAAAGGTACTTATGTACTTATGTTGAGGACAGAAGTTTTGTATTCATGAAGTGGAAACTGCTACCAATTAGGGTAATAAAGCCGGTTTCTTGTTGACGGTTAATGCTTGTGGATCAGTAACTGCCGACGGTTTGAGCTGAAGCAGGAAGTAAACATAAAAATGTTGCCTGTTATCAGGTTTTATGTCGGTTTTATGAAGCAGTTTGGTAAATATTAGGTTATGTCAATAGAAGCAGAAAATCAGTGGCGAGTGGTGTCGGTATCAGTAGCAGGTAGGAGCCACGAGAAACGGGGGCAAGTATGTCAAGATGCACATTATTGGCAGATTTTGCCAGAGGGAATTTTAGTTGCTGCTGTTGCTGATGGTGCGGGTTCGTCTAATTTGGGAGATGTTGGTGCTAAAATAGCTGTTGGTGTTGCAGTAGAAGCTATTTCCCAACAAAATTTGTTGCTGGCAGATGATGTTGGTTGGCAATTTTTGTTAGTTGATGCTTTAAGGGCAGCGAAAAATGCTGTTTTGGCTGAGTCTCGGGTTAGAGAGGTTGAGGCGCGGGAGTTGGCTACAACTTTGATTTTGGTGGTGGCAACACCAGGGTTTGCTATTGCTGCTCAAGTGGGAGATGGTGCTGCGGTGGTGGGAGACGGAGAGGAGAATGTTTTTTCAGTGACAGCGCCACAGACTGGAGAACATATTAATGAGACAATTTTTTTGATTTCAGAGCAAGGTGTGGAGAATGCTCAGGTAAGTATATGGCGAGGAAAACTTGTTCATTTGGCAATTTTTTCAGATGGCCTGCAAATGTTAGCTTTGAAAATGCCAATGGGGTTGCCTCATAGTCCGTTTTTTGCTCCTTTGTTTAAGTTTATGATGGTGGTTACTGATGAGGAAGAGGCAACTAAGCAGTTGGAGGAATTTTTGCGATCGCCGAAGGTGACGGGGAAAACTGATGATGATTTGACTTTGTTATTGGCATGGTATGATGAAAGTCGAAGAAAGTCAGTTGTTGAAAAATTTTATTGTTTGTAACAGGACTTACGCAAATTCACCTTAAAAACACCATATGTAGGGGCGAATGGTATTCGCCCTCACACTCGTGTAGTGCCTGTGCGTAAGTCCTGACTACAATAAAACTCAATTCTACCAATTCTCAAGAGTCATGCTATACTTGGGAGCTTGCAAAAACAACTTTCCTTTATAACCAAAGTTACTAAGACATGGGGAATATAATAATATTGAAACTGCTGAAAACTATCAA
>JAKQYF010000169.1 GCA_023356535.1 Trichodesmium sp. MAG_R03
AGACTTGACTCCGTAGGTAGCTGCTTCTTGACTTCCTTGGTTAGCTGCTTCTGCACTTCGGTTATAGTGAAATGCTACATCAAATCCTTTCCTAGCTAAGTCGAGAGCGATCGCCCTACCTATTCCAACTGCTGAACCCGTTATAAGTGCTTTTTTAATCATTGTCTTTGAGAGTTAAATTTAATCATCACAGAACTTACGCACAAACTTTTTAACCTCTGTTGTTAGCCCCTACAAAAAACATAATTTATATATTTTAGCGTAAGTCCTGCATCAGTTAAAATTCTTCGTCTACGTCTTGCATTAGTTAAGATTCATTAAATTTATTAAAATAAATTACCTAGAATCTTTTCAGAATTGAATTCCAATTTTTTGAGCCATTATAACCATACATATCTAAATAGTGGGTATCTACCAAATACTCATTTTCATGCCTCATTAACCAACTTCTCAAATCATCCATTTTCTGGGAACCTTTCTCCAGTTCTCCTGAATCATCCCAGTTTTCTTGCCAAGCTTGCCACATATATTTACTTGTATCTTCAACTATTAAATAATCACCAGGCTCGGGACCATTATTATGAAAATAATCTGCCACTGCAATTAGATTAACATGAGCATCTTCTATAACTAACCAAGGATGAGGCAACTCTGCCAACATTTCCGCTGGAAAAACTTCTTCTAATTTATTACAATCACCCTGTAAAAATTTTACCCTAGAATCAGCTTTTGCTTTCTCATCTAGTAGAGATAAATCAATATCAACTTCATAGATATTCCCTTTAATTCCAATTATTTCTAAGGAGTCAGCGAACGAAACACCAATTCCTCCATTGAAAGCACTAAGTTCAATAATTGTTTGGGGTTTTAGTTCCTGTAAAAGCATCGGATCAATACCGATTTCAGTTACTCCTTTAATTCAATATAATACCTTTCCAACTCTGTAAATAGGAATTGTTCAATATGTGTTTCCAAACTGGAGCTGGAATATCCGATCTATCTTCTCTAGCAGAAATCTTCACAAATCTATCTGCTTTGAAAAGTTATTTTTGATACTTTGCTTCCTGTAAAACCTCTTGGTAAGCCATTATTGTTAATTCCTCAAATTAATTCATATCTAGATAAAGATGCTTGTATCGCTCAAAATTATTTCTTGCGGTAAAATAATCCCAAGTAATATATGTCACCTCAAGATGTCCCATTCCTGAATGAGAATTAAATCCTTTTCTACCATGTAAAATTCTGTCATTATACATTAACAATAAATTTCGTGGCTGTAAACGAAATTCGTATTGGTAGACCGGGTTTTTCACATAACAAAAGAAGGCAGAATAAGCCTGATAAAATTTCTCTATTTGCTCAAATGGAATCTTCCAATTATAGGCATGGGAATGACCAAAATTAACCTTGACAATTTTACCTTCACGGTCTAGTTCTAAATTTTTTGTGCTCTATGATAATAATATTTAAAGTCTGTATAGAACTGTTGAAAATCAGCAGGAGTTTCTGCGAGTATTCGTTGATTTTCTGTATCGGAGTTATCAGGTCATCGAATACAAATATGCCTCCTTCCTCAAGTACGCGGTAAGCTGATCGTAATGCTTGATGGCGATCATGAACGTGATATAATGTGGCTTGGCTCCAAACATGGGTAAGCCCTTTATCTTCAAAAGGTAGATTAGTTGCTGATGCCTTGATAAACTTCACCCTGAGTGATCGGTACTGCTGTGCTTTGGTTTTGGCGTTCTCAATGCGGACACCACTGAGGTCAACTCCTACTACTTGACACCCTGTATGCTGAGATAGCCATATAGCAGTGTTGCCATTATCACAACCAAGGTCTAGTACTCGCGAATCTTTTCCTGTCCCACTTTGGGACAACATATATTCGTTCCAGCGTTTACAAGCTATGATCAAATTTTCGGATTTTGCCTCAGTTAAATTTTCAAAATAGCCCCAGTGTAAACTTCCTTCTGAGTCCCAAAAACTACGATAAAGACTGTCTTCACTATCATAAAATGCCTCTGTATTGGCTTCAGACAATTTGTTTTGTGTTATAAGTATATTCATTATTAATTGGATATCTCAAAAAAAGGTTCTCAAATCCTTGCCCCACCTTTCCCAAATCCTCATTTTTGAAGAGGTATAATGTCATTCTATTAGGACTTACGCAAAATAACGTAATTCTCTTATTGCGTTAGCGCAGCTTGGCAATAGCAAACGACAGCTTTTGTGGAGCAGTCCCTTAGCAGAACAATCTCAAATGCCCCAAACTCCTTCCCAATAAGTAAATCCTGTCTATGATCAATTGACCTTTTCGCGCTCTACTAAACTTACCCAAACTTACATGGATCGGGAATTGCATAAGCTTTGAACTATGGTGCTTCACGCAGATACCACTTCAGTACAGTCTGTAACTTATCTTTGCTCTTCAGACAATAAAATCACCAGGCAGCTCAAGTTACTTATTTATAACGCATTTTTGTTATGCAAAGTCCCTACATGGTAAAAAAATTGATGCACCAAAACCACTAAGGAAACGAAGGCTCGAAGTACCGAAAACTAAGTAAGTCCTGATCTAAAAAAACTAAAGGTTCTAAACGATATGAAAAAGCTAGACTAAAAATAGCTAAATTTCATGCCAAACTGAAAGACACAAGGATAGATTTTATACACAAATTATCTACTGAAATGTCTGTGAAAACCAAACAATTGTTTTAGAAGATTTAAACGTTTCTGGGATGGTTAAGAATCGGAAATTATCAAGAGCCATTGCGGAAACATGACTGGAGAACATTCAGAACATTTTTAGAATGGATTTGCTCAAAAATATGGTCGTGATTTCAGAGTGATAAGCCGTTGGGAACCCACATCTCAAATTTGCTCTTGTTGTGGATTTCTTGGTGGAAAATTAGATCTATCAATTTGTGAGTGGGAATGTTTTAATTGTGGTGCTAAACATGGTCGCGTAGGGTCAGGTCGTTCTATCGAGACGAAAATGCAGCAAGAAATAATATTAGTCGCGGGTGGGCATACCGAGACTTTAAACGGACAGGTCGGTAAGGAGCCAGACTACTGCCAAAGTAGCAGCAGCCTGTGAGATGTCAACCCGCCGAGGAACTAAGGCTCGGTTGTTACCCAGTGCCTTTAGGCCGGGGAGGATGTCAAAGTTTAAATATTCCAGAACATTCTACCTTTTCTAGAAGAAGAGCGATCGCTTTTCCCGAAACTGGATCTATCCAATTAGGTGCTATTTCCGCTAGGGGTACAAGTACAAAAGCTCTTTCTCTCATTCGAGGATGGGGTATTTGCAGATTAGGACTATCTAATATTAAATCATCATATAGAATTAAATCTAAATCTAAAGTTCTAGGTCCCCAATGTTCTAAACGTACCCGCTTAAATTTTTGTTCAACATCTAACAATACTTCTAACAATTTATGGGGTGTTAATTCTACTTTTAATAATGCACAACCATTGATGTAGTCCGGCTGTGGTGGACCTATAGGTTTAGTTCTATACCAGTTAGAATAAGTAATTAAGTTAATACTAGGAATTTTATCTAAAGTTTGAATTGCGTTGTTGAGAATATCGAGAGATTCTCCCAAATTACTACCCATACCAATAGCTGCATTTCCCTGATTTTTTTTTGAGTTGTTTAAGTTAGCAGAATTAAACATCGTTAGAGCGATCGCTTATAATTTTTCAATTTATCAGGACTTACGGAGTACTGCTATATATGGAGTATAAATTTGTCATTTTCCCAAAATTACCACTACAACTAGTGCCGTTGCGTAAGTCCTGTTTATTTTATTCATACAATTCAATCAATAATCTTCATGCCTAGACTTTGAGATTTTTCACACTGAAAATGACACCAAACCCAGTATTAGCAAGGGAAATACCGGAAAAAACTAAAAATAGCTAAAACCTAGGCATATTAAGAAAACGGTTAATTAAAGGGAAAAATATTATTATATAAGGTTTTGACCTAGTTTTCAACCGATTTTTTCCATAAGTACAGACTGCAAAAACAGTTTTTTCTCCAAAAAGGCATTCATAGAGTACGTAAGGACTTACTGGCAAGTTCAAAGCCAATTCGATACAAGCTTTTTACTAACATCACTCAAAAAAAATCGGGTGAGGATGGGTATTAATCTATTGATTTGTGATGATCTCCTACCTCATACTATGAGTCTAAATACTTACTGAAGTTTTACCATCTTTACGTACTACACTTTGTTGTGCGGAATGTAGGTTTTCAAAATGCTTCATCAAGTCCTTCTATGCTTGAGATCGTTGATTTACGTTCTCCTTAACTACTACGAACCTTACTGATGCTCATTGCTGAAGAATCATCAATAGGACTTACCCATGAATGCTATTGGTAGGGTGTGTTTTGCTGACGCCAAGCGGAGCGAACGCTTCGCGACTTGAATTGCGAACTTCGTAAAGAACTAAGGCTCTATATTGAGAATAAAATATGATCCGCAAATATTGGCGCTTGAGTATTGCACTAAAAGGTGTCTGTACAGGAAATCTGGAGTTTAATCAAAACTCATACCTAAGAGAGAAAACTAGAGGAAAATCTCTTTTATTTGAGGCAGTAATTTTTGAAAAGCTTGACCGCGATGAGAGAGTGATCGTTTAGTGTCAGGAGGCATTTGGGCAAAAGTCTTTTCTTCAGAAGGAACATAAAAAATAGGGTCGTAACCAAAACCACCATTTCCACGGGGGGAATATAAAATTTCTCCACAGCAAATTCCCTCTGATTTTAATGCTATTGTACCATCAGGTCTAGCAATAGCTAGAGCACAGACAAATTTTGCTTGACGATTAGGGTTATTTTCCAATTCCCTCAAGACTCTTTCTATTTGTTCAGCAACAGTAGGAGCATAACGAGCAGAATAAATACCCGGTCTGCCATCCAAAGCATCTACAGTTAATCCTGAATCATCGCCGATCGCCCATTTTTGGGTTGCTTTTGCCACTTCACTTGCTTTGAGGCAAGCATTAGCTAGAAAAGTTTTTCCAGTTTCCTCAACTTCTAAATCTTTGGGTTTTAGTTGTAATTGAAGATTCAAATCTGCCATATATTCCTGTATTTCTACAACTTTACCTCGATTACCAGTAGCCACAACAAGCAATCTAGGAGTTGTTTCTAGGGAAGTAAAGTTGGTCATTTTAGTTATCTAAAATTAGGGCTAGCTGATTAAATATTAAAGCATTTTATCAGTTATAGCAACGTGCGCTGGTATGTTTACATCTGACATTTTGCACTTCAAATGTAGCATCACAAACGAGCGATTAAAAGCCTTGCCTGATAATAACTATGAAGTTTGTAAGTAAAAATACATATTACATAAACTATTGATAGTTATAAGCAATAACAGAGGTTGTAATCCACATTTTTCCTTAAAAATACCATATTTCTGTAGTGTTTTTGTAACACAACTTTGGGCCATATGGTACAAATTGCTACTAATGTAATATATGTGAAAGTATTGGTAATAGTAGCATAGTAGCAGAAATTTGTACTACATTTAAATAAAATAGTAATATGTAAATATGTGAGGGCTCATGGCTATATGTAATACTGCAAATGCTAGCTTGCAAGGCTGTTAAACTCACATCTATTTTCCCCTTCTGTGCCAACCATTCTTATTGCTTCTCAACTGAGAATTTCAATTTTTCAAAGCTTTTTCAATTACTCCGTTATCAACACCTTGAGAAAAATACCCAAGTACTACATAATTTTATTTTTTTCGATCAAAATTATCTCCCAACAAACTTAATTCATCCTGTAAGACTTTCTTATATACTGTTGGTAAATGCTTAGTCATAGAGTTAGTTTCAATTCCATATCCTAAACTTGTCCATGTAACGGATAATAATCGTAGAACTTGATTTAATTTTCCTTTTCTTAACAACGCAGAAATATCTGCATTCCAATATTTGCTATCGCTTAACCAACCATATACAACAGTATCCTGATATTTGGGCCTGAAATTATAAGATTCCGAAAACATAAACCAATTACGTTGAGGATGATAACGTTTTGCCATGAGATACCAAGTATTACTTAACATTTGATATCGTCCTGCTGCCGTGCTACAGCTACCCTTATTTGGGCCAGAAACAATTTTGATACACAAGTCTGGATGTTCCCTGAGGTCAGATACCTTTTTACCTGTATAAACAACATGGTAAGGTTGAGAATAATTAGACTCACTAGCTGAAATAGTTCGCATTAAAGCTCGAATATAAGGATCCCCACCTTTCATTGCTAATCGAGGCCATTTGTCAACCTGATTATAATCATATTGATTAGGCCCATTGAATATAGTGAATTGCTGTTTATTTAGATTAAATTTTCCCTTAAAAATCTGGAAAAAAGACATAGAAGAGACGATAAGTATAGATAAAAAAATTAGGCGTTTAAAAAACATAAAGTGGACATGATATGGCTTTCGTTTCTTTCTGATAATTTTTGCTATGATTAGAACCCATCAAGTTCTAATTTCTAATTTCTACAGGACTTACGCAACGGCACTAACTGTAGTAATCAATCTCGGTTAATCCTGAAATTATACACTATATATAGCAGCTCTACGTAAATCCTGTTCATTATTAAAAGAGGTAATGATTTATTATCAAAAGCTGATGTTATTGCTAACGATGGCCAAAATATTAAAGGTTTTTAAAATGTTAACTAAGTTATTCCTCAATGTAAATCTTGCTTTCTAAAAATAAAATCAATTAAATTTAATTAAATTTAATTAAATTTAATTAAATATCCTTTGGCAATCCTATAATTATTGATTATAGTATGTATATATATATACTAAGAGAGCTAATCATGCATCAAAATTTGGCAGGACATCAAACCTTAGAAATATTAGAAATTAACAAAAATTTGATTAGTGATTTTTACTTAAATACAACAGAAATAGACACATTAGAAACTAGTAAAACTACCTGGTTTAAAACTAATTTCAGTGACTGTATGGAACTATATGTAGATATTGAAACTGTAGCAAAGTACTTTAAATCTCATAGAAGTTGGTTTTATAGATGCGCTCATCCAATGAAAGTAGAGCCTCTCGGAGAAAATGGCTATGATTTGTTAGTTGGAAAGTTTGGTTCTTTTGGATACCAGGTAGAAGTTAGAATTGGTTTGGAGCTAGTGCCACCAGATTCCGCAGGAATATATAAAATCAGAAACATTAAACTTCCCAATTATACATCTCCTGGCTATGAAATTAAATTTCAATCAGAAATGAGGTTGATAGAGATATCTACAGATCAATTCTGTAATCAGAAGGAAATTCAAAAATTAGGACTCCCTCCTATTATTACTGGGGCTAAATGGGATTTAGATTTGACAGTGGGCGTCAAGTTTCCTAAGTTTATTCAAAAAATGCCCCCTGCTTTAATTGAGAAAACCGGTAATAACTTATTACTGAAAATAGTACGCCAGGTATCGCAGTATTTGAGCTATAAAACTCAAATAGATTTTCATAATACCTATAATTTGCCATTTCCCAAGCAAAGAAAAAGAAGTTAGGGGACTACTATAATATCTAAAGAGATATTTTCATAGTAGTCGCCTTTAATATTAGGGCATTCTTAAAATATCAAACTTAGTACCTACATCCACAAAAGTATAAGTATTTAGGCAGGAGTAATATCACATATCGCTGATAATCTTCAACAGAATTTCTACTCCAGTCACAGCTTGCCAACTAAAAAGGCCCAGTAATGAAATGTTAAGGGCTATATGGCTGTACCGGGCCCAATCTTTGCCTTTCTGCATAAAAGGAGTTAGAGAAGCAGATATAGCGATCGCCCCCATCATGCCTAACCCCGCTAGCAGATGGGGACCAAAAAAGAGCTTACCATTATTAATATAAGTGACTGCCATTCCACCTAGAGACCCCAAAACCATGAAAGCTAGGAGTATGGAACCAACTTGGTGGTGTTTGACTTTAAATTTAGCAAATTCTTTTTTCTTTTCTATTTTTGTTGCTGTTCTACTGTTGCGAACCTTAATACCTAGATATAAGGCATAAATTGCTAAGGCCAAAAGTACCCACATAATTGCGGGATGGAAAAAATTGAGCCAAGGCTTAATTGATTCTGGAATTGGCAGATCCATAATTAATCTTCTCTCTGGAATTCGTAAAAAAACTTTATAAAACTTATTATAACACTCATATTGTGTTAATTATTCTTCAAATCTTAACTGAATCAACATCAATGAATTCTGTCTGACAAGTTTTTCAGAACTTTTTCACAACAATCAATCTTGACTAGGGCAATTTAAATTCACAGAGATGGTTTTATGTCCAACATTATTGGGTTGTGACAGTTAAAATAGTCATGAATTGAGTAAAATATAAATTATGGTTATTGGTGTAACTTTGCAAAAAGAAGAAACTGCTTTGGTAAGGGCGGCGAAAAATAGGAATCTTGCTCAAGTATCTGTTAATGTAGCTCAAAATATTAGCGCTAGTGCTCAAGCTCTAGATAGTACAACATCTCTAATGGTGACCACAGGAAGGGGCTATGCTAAAAATAAAATATCTTTTATTATACGAAATAAAGATGCTGATGTCAACTATATGAGGAAAAAGTTTGGCGCTACAGCTTTAATGTTGGCTGCAACTTATGGATAAGCTGAAATAGTAGAAATTTTGCGAATTAGAGGTACTGATGTCAATGCTAGAAATAATGATTAAGCCCACCCGCGACTAATATATTTCTTGTGAACTAAAAAGCAAGAAGGACTAAGCCAGTAAAAAAAATCAACTAAAAAGTTGCCCGCTTATGGGCAAGGCTTTAAACCCAATTTTTAGGTAAACTGCCCTAATTATCATCTGTAAATCTTCTTCAGTTGCATTGGGCCGTAGTTCCAAAGGGTTAACTTCAAAGGTATCTATCCCTAGAATTGTTGATTTGGTTAACTTGTTCGTTCGTTGATTTTTTAAATTTAATAAATACTTGATTTTTATTATAAGTTCTTGACACCACTCATTGCATTAGTGAAAAAATTGTAACAAATGTTTACTTATTTAAGAATTATTACTTTCTTGCTCAGAAAGCAAGACAAAATAGACTTGCTTGTTAGAAACTCTGATCCAGAGTTACAAAAAATAAGTTTTTAAGGAGAACTCAATGTTAGATGCTTTTTCAAGAGCTGTAGTTACAGCAGATGCAAAAACTGCTGCTATTGGTACTGCAGAATTAGCTAGCCTGAAAGAATTCATTGCCGAAGGCAACAAGCGTCTTGACGCAGTGAACTTTATTGCTAGCAACGCTAGCTGTATTGTATCTGATGCTGTCGCTGGTATGATCTGTGAAAATCAAGGATTAATCAACGCTGGTGGTAACTGCTATCCTAACCGTCGTATGGCTGCTTGCTTGCGTGATGGAGAAATCATTCTACGCTATGTTACCTATGCACTACTAGCTGGTGATGCTTCCGTCCTCAACGACCGCTGCTTAAATGGTTTAAAAGAAACCTACATCGCTTTGGGCGTACCAACTGCAAGTGCAGGTCGTGCAGTAGCAATTATGAAAGCAGCATCTGTTGCTTTTGTCAATAATACCGCTTCTCAACGCAAGATGACTGTTACTGCAGGTGACTGCTCTAGTTTAGCATCTGAGTGTGCTGGATACTTTGATGCAGTTATTTCTGCTATCAGTTAAAATCACTTATTTTGAGTTATTGAGACTGACGAATTAACATTTTAACCCAATCCATTTTTTTATAGTAGGAGAAAAACTCAATTATGAAATCAGTTATTTCCACAGTTATTTCCGCTGCTGATGCAGCAGGTCGTTTTCCTAGTACCTCGGATTTAGAATCTATACAAGGTTCTATACAACGCGCTGCTGCTCGTATGGAAGCTGCTGAGAAGCTAGCCGGCAATATTGATGCAGTTGCTAAGGAAGCCTATGATGCTTGCATAAACAAGTATAGTTACTTGAATAACGAGGGTGAAGCTCATTCCACACCAGTTTTTAAAGAAAAGTGCCTCCGCGATATCAAGCACTATATGCGCTTAATTAACTACTGCTTAGTTGTTGGTGGGACTGGCCCTCTTGATGAATGGGGAATTGCTGGTCAACGTGAAGTTTATCGCGCTCTGAGCTTACCTACTGCACCTTACGTTGAAGCTTTGACCTTTGCCCGTAATCGTGCTTGTGCTCCTCGTGATATGTCTGCTCAAGCATTGACTGAATACACTGCTCTTCTGGACTATGTAATTAACTCTCTATCCTAAGGAATAAGAAATTCAGCCAAAGTGATATTTTGACTTTAAAACGGCTTTAATTTTAGAAGTTCAGTTTGGGACTCTCAGTTTGTTACCGAAAAATTGGGTTTAAAGCCTCGCCCTTCTAGGGCGACTTTTTAGTTGATTTTTTTTTCACAGGTTATGTTATGATGCTTCTTATAGTCATTCTGATTTAGATTGAGACAAGATTTTCTTGCTGTGAAAGGGTTTTAGCTGAAAAAGTATCCCATTCTTATTCGGAATAACTATAGTTCACAAGAAGTATATTAGTCGCGGGTGGGCGATCCGAGACTTTAAACGGACGGGTCGGCAAGTGTAAGACTACTGCCAAAGTAGCGGCAGCCTGTGAAACGTCAACCCACCGAGGAGCTACGGCTCGGTTGTTACCCAGTGCCTTTAGGCCGGGGAGGATGTCAAAAGAGAAAGTTTTGTGATCACTGATTGTCCGGACATAATCAGGACTTACGCAACGGCACTAATTTTAGTGGGAATATCTTGAAAAAGACAAATTCATGGGTCATATAGCAACGTGCGGTGGTATGTTTACATAGTACAAATTGCTACAAATGGAGCATATGTGAAGGTGTTGGTAATAGTAGCAGAAATTGTACTACATTTAAATACGATAGTAACATGTAAATATGTGAGTGCTCATGGCTATATATAGCGGTACTGCGTAAGTCCTGATAATATAATTGATAAATAGATATCTCCAGAAAAGGTTTTTAAACTTTTGCCACGCCGTTCCAAAATCGTTATTTTTGGAGAGGTCTAATGATAACTAAAATGACACAATCCTCATTATTTGAGCAACTTAAACACCCTGACCCTAACCTACGCAATCAAGCAATGTGGGAAATAGCCGAAACTCAGGATAAAATGACCATTCCTCGCTTGATGGGAATTTTAGCAGAAGAAGATACGGTCTATCGGCGAGCAGCAGTTAAAACACTCGGAGCTATTGGGATAGATACTGTACCATTTCTAGTTAATTCATTGGTCAATAGTGATAACTCAACTATCAGAAGCAGTTGTGCTAAAGCTCTAGCTCAAATAGCTTATAATTATAAAGATATTCCCTTTCCTTCAGAAGGTATAGAGGGCTTAAAAAAGGGACTAAATGACTCTAATCCCGTTGTTCATATTGCTTCGGCAATGGCTTTAGGGGTTATTGGTGTGCCTGCTTTAGATAGCTTACTAGAGATTCTTGATAAAACTGATAATGTAGGCTTGGCAGTAGCAATTGTTAATGCTGTTAGCTCTATCGATGATGATCGCTCTAGAAAAATATTAACCAAATTAGCAGATGATGAATCTGCTGATACCTATGTACAGGAAACAGCTAATGGTGCTTTATCTCGCTTAGATATGTTGAAGTTTAAATCTCACCCAAGTTAAATTAACTTTTTTGTCTAGTTTTCTTCCTAATTTATCATAATTTAAATCCTCTGGTAATACTCCTTTTCCTATTAGGTGCTTGCCCCTACAAAAAACTGATTAAATAGGGTTGCTGAAAAAGTCTTTTAAGAAGTACAGGAGCAGTTAGGGACGTTGCATGCAACGTCCCTACAGAGGAAAAGGGAAGGTATAGATGAGGTAGGAGGATATACTTGTTCCTTGATTTTTCGGCCATGGGAGTGCCCGAAATCCTAACTTTTTCAGCCTTTTACCAGGGAACTTCTGGTACTTTTTGCTGGCCAAATCAGACTAAAGCCTTTATTTGTCAATGCTTTTATAATTAGGGTTTCCTGAAAAAGTCTTTTAAGGAGCACAGGAGTAGGTCGGGAGGTTCCATGGAAGATCCCTACAGAGGGACAGGAAAGGAATAAATTAGGTAGGAGCTAATTGCTAGTATTAATATCCCTGGCAATTTCTGGCAAGATTGGAGAAAATGACGGGAACTTTTGAAAATTTTAATAAAGTAGTTTATAGTGAGCCGACCGGAGGTAATGTTTTTT
>JAKQYF010000017.1 GCA_023356535.1 Trichodesmium sp. MAG_R03
ACTTCTGCAAATAGGCCAGAAGTTGTGCGATCGCCTCTGCCAATATCTTCTAGCAACCAATCTTTTAATAAATTGTCTAATATTATTTTTGGAGGTATGACCCCTTTCATAGTTGTGCCCGCTTCCGAAAATTAAATAAAATTTTTTTTTCCCATACAATAACAATTATTTTGTGCATTTTGTGCATTGCTTATTTTTCCACAGTAATATATCAGAACTTACGAGGAATTTGGCCAAAGTTCTGTTAAATTTCTCAAAAAACAAAGGTTCTCTCGTATCACTGAGAGAACCTTTGTTTATATTGAACCTGGCATCGTGCTATTTTACCGGGCAGCTACCCACCGAGTATCTTCGCCACTCCAGCGTTTCACTTCCGAGTTCGGGATGGATCGGAGTGGTCCCACTAGGTCATAGACACCAGGAAAAGCTAATAATAGTTAATTAATCATATCTAGCCTTTGAATCTTTAAGTTCATCAGGCTTTTTCTTTCCCTTACATTTACTACTATAAATACCTTTTCTATAAATGTCAACCCCCTAAGCAAAAATTTTTTTCCACCCCAAACTTTGAGCTCAAATAGACCATTCTTCCTCAACTAACCAACCCAAAAAGCGTCCACCTAGAAATAATCCGTAGATCCGTGCCAAAAATCCTTGTTTAGTCTTCCTTATTTACTTAATTTTCCCTTTTTTCTCAAACCATTTCACAACCTGTTGGACTGTTAAATCCTGAAGTGGTAAAGCAGATTCTTGAGCAATCTGCTTTAAAGGAGATAAAGAGGCAATCACCAACCGAGTAAAGAAGTTCTCAAAATTAGCGTCTATATCTAAATTTTGCTTTAAACTTTCGTCCTTTTGTATCCAAGTTTTCACTTGTTCAGCAGGTATTTCCTCTAGAGCGAGACCTGTTTCCCTTGCTATTTGCCTTAAACACCTTAAAGAATAAATGGCCAATCGTGTTGAAAACTTATCTTTAGAAGTTAGGAGCGCTTCATCAACTTGAGCAGACTCCTCTGGCGTTAAAAATTCCATAGATGGTTGCATTTGAACTTTTGATTTTATATTTTTTTATCAACGAGAAAGGGAACTCATAGCAGAATTCATAAGTTAGAGGTCAGAAAAAGCGAAGTGAAATTTTTGCTGTGACTGTCTTTGAGAATTTGAGAATATCTTAACAATAATGGCGACTGGTATATGTAACTTTTATAAATATCTTTTTAAATTTTATTTTCTAGTAATTAAATAACCACAACGATGTTCTCCATTAACAATCCAATGAGTTCTCTCCACATTACAATCAGGCAATACAGCACCAAACATCTCTAACTCTAGGTTACAAATACTAGGAAAAGATTCGGCTACATTAGATATGGCACAGTTGTGTTCTATCAATATATAACCTTCAACTTCCTCTAAAGTTGAATCACTTTTGAATTTTGAATTTTGAGTTTTGACTTGTTCATTAGGATACCACTCTGCCATATAACCCTCAGCTTTGCGAAGTTCTACTAAATGGGCCATACGCTCCTGCACTGAACCTGTTCCCAGCAGTTGGCGATAGTGCATTGCCTTACGCTGCCATTGTTTGTGCAGCACTTGGCTTAGTTGGTCATATCCCATAGTTTCTGCAAAAGTATCCAGGAAAGAAACAGCGAACTGATCGTAACTGTGGGGAAAGCAATTGCGTCCCTGAGTTGTTAGCTCATAAATATGTTGTGGCCTTCCCATCCCTGTTGTTGCTAATTTATATGTAATTAGTCCTTCTCCTTGCAAATCCTTCAAATGACGACGTATAGCTTGGGGGCTAATTTCTAGGGACTCAGCTAATTCCAAGGCACTAGATTGAGTTCGCTTCATCAAATGTTGTAAGATTTCTTTTTTGGTTGAACTTTGTTGAGTCGTTTCCATCATTTCAGTTATCAGTTATCAGTTATCAGTTATCAGTACCGACCGCTGAAGCCAGAGGCTTAAAATAAATCGAATATTTTTCATCCCCTTAAAAAGTTAGGAGAACTTATTTTTTGTTTTTTTGGCCACAAACAAAAAATATTTTTACTGGATTTTGACAATATTAGCATTGTTAATGTAACATAAAATAGACTTAAGCAACAAATAAGTTGTTTAAACCCCAAAAGGCTACTAAAACCACTTGAATTACTAATAAGTAAATATAACTAGGAAATTAAGTACAATGACTGCTAAAGTAACAACCTTAGTCAATCAACCTTACAAATATGGTTTCGTCACTAATATTGAATCAGATACCATTCCTCGTGGACTAAGCGAAGACATAGTTCGTCTGATATCCGCTAAAAAAAATGAACCAGAGTTTATGCTTAACTTTCGTCTTAGAGCATATAAAAAGTGGTTACAAATGACAGAACCAGTTTGGGCCCACATTGACTATCCAAAAATAAACTACCAAAATATTATTTACTATTCAGCGCCAAAAGTTCAAGACAAGAAGAAAAGTTTAGACGAGGTAGACCCAGCCCTTTTAGAGACTTTTGAGAAACTTGGCATCCCTCTATCAGAACAGAAACGTTTAAGTAATGTTGCGGTTGATGCTGTATTTGATAGTGTTTCTGTTGGTACTACTTTTAAAGAAAAGCTCGCTCAAGAAGGAGTAATTTTTTGTTCTATATCTGAGGCAATGCAGGAATATCCAGAATTGGTAGAAAAATATTTGGGTAGCATTGTACCAGTGGGAGATAATTTTTTTACTGCTCTTAACTCTGCCGTATTTAGTGATGGGTCTTTTGTTTTTATTCCCAAAGGTGTAAAATGTCCGATGGATTTATCTACCTACTTTCGGATCAATAATGGTGATTCTGGTCAGTTTGAGCGCACTTTAATTATAGCAGAGGAAGGTAGCTCAGTAACATATTTGGAAGGCTGCACCGCCCCTATGTTTGATACTAACCAGCTTCACGCTGCTGTAGTTGAACTTGTTGCTCTTGACAATGCTGAGATTAAATATTCCACAGTGCAAAACTGGTTTGCTGGGGATGAAAATGGTAAGGGTGGTATTTATAATTTTGTGACTAAGCGCGGTTTGTGCAAAGGAGTAAATTCTAAAATTTCCTGGACCCAGGTAGAAACTGGTTCAGCTATTACCTGGAAATATCCTAGTTGTGTTTTAGTGGGTGATAATTCAGTTGGAGAATTTTATTCTGTTGCTTTAACTAACAATAAACAACAAGCAGATACAGGTACAAAAATGGTACACATTGGCAAAAATACTCGGAGTACAATTATCTCTAAAGGTATTTCTGCTGGCAACTCTGCTAATAGTTACCGTGGTTTGGTGAAAATGGGATCTCGTGCAGAGGGAGCCCGTAACTATTCTCAATGTGACTCAATGTTAATAGGAGATCGCGCCCAAGCAAATACTTTTCCCTATATTCAAGTAGATAATAATACTGCTAAAGTTGAGCATGAAGCTTCTACTTCTAAAATAGGAGAAGACCAACTTTTTTATTTTAGTCAAAGAGGTATTTCTGCTGAAGATGCAGTGTCTATGATTATTAGTGGTTTCTGTAAGGATGTATTTAATGAATTGCCGATGGAATTTGCTGTGGAAGCTGATAAATTATTGAGTTTGAAATTAGAAGGTTCAGTAGGTTGAATAATTAATAATTTTTATGCCAGCTACTACTTAACAGTATTGATCTGCTTTCCTTAAGAAACTGTAATTTAGGTTTTCTGCTTTTGCTAACATTACCTGTTTTGCAATGTGAACAGTCACAGATAAATCTAATAAAAATTTATATCTATAGTCAATTCAAGTGAAATAGATATAGTTTCATGTTCAGTTCATTGTAATAATATAATTTTTTGGTTTTCCCAGGTGGCAGTAATATTAGCATATTAAACTCCTATTTAGGGTTTGCTGAAAAAGTAATTTTAAGGAGTAAGGGAGTGGAGAGTAGTTAGGAAGATAGGGGAATTTCTAGAGCAGATAGTCGGATATATTTGTCTCTTGATTTTGCTAGCATTTTAGGTTCAAAATGCTAACTTTTTGAGCTTAATGGAACTAAAACGAGGCAATTTTTTCCAAAAAAAGGCATTAGTCAATATTTTGATATTTAATTAGATATGACACAAATATATTTATTTATCTTGATGAGGGAGATTTAGGGGCAGATAGAAAGAAAAACAAGGTTAGATTAATTTGTATTAATGCTATGCTTTAAAAACAGTTAATTACTTAATAACAAACATTCAGAACTCATCCAAGGTAAACATGATTAAAGAAAATAGCGAAGTTATATTATCTGTTAAAAACTTAACAGCTAATGTAGAAGGAAAAGAGATTCTTAAAGGCTTGAATCTAGAAATAAAAGCTGGAGAAATTCATGCCATTATGGGTCCTAATGGTTCCGGTAAAAGTACCTTTTCTAAAGTATTAGCAGGTCATCCTGCCTACGAAGTCACAGGTGGAGAAGTTACATTTTTAGGCAAAAATTTATTAGAGATGGAACCAGAGGAAAGGTCATTGAATGGCATGTTCTTGGCATTTCAATATCCTGTAGAAATTCCTGGAGTCAGCAACTTAGATTTTTTGCGAGTTGCTTATAATACGAAATGCAAACATCAAGGATTAGAAGAATTAGACGTTTTTGATTTTGAGGAGTTGGTACAGGATAAACTTGATCTTGTCAAGATGAAACCAGAATTTTTAGAAAGAAGTGTAAATGAAGGTTTTTCTGGAGGGGAAAAGAAGCGAAATGAAATATTACAAATGGCATTGTTAGAGCCAAAATTAGCAATTTTAGATGAGACAGACTCAGGCTTAGATATTGATGCTTTAAGAATAGTAGCAAATGGAGTAAATCAATTAGCAAATGAATTAAATTCTATATTAGTAATTACTCACTATCAACGTTTATTAAACTATATTGTACCAGACTTTGTCCATGTGACCAAAGGTGGTAAAATAATTAAAACAGGTACAAAAGAACTAGCATTAGAACTAGAAGAAAAAGGTTACGATGACGTGATTGAAACAGCAAAAGTAGGGGTGTAGAAAGTATGCAAGTGTCCGTAAAACCAGAGGTATCTTATTTAGAAAAATTACTGAAAGAATCTTGTAAAGGAGTTTCTTCAACTGTTCCGTGGGAGTTTCCTCTAGATTTAAAGATGGCAACTTGGTTACAACAAGTGCGAGATCATGCAGCAACATGGGTGGGTGAGTTGAGTATTCCTACTAAGCGAGATGAGGAATGGCGCTTTACTAACCTATCATCAATGATGAAGTTAGGTTTCCAAGCACCTGCTCCAGTAGACTTGGATGCTTTGGATATCGCCCCATTTATTTTGCCCGAAGCAGTAGACAGTCGGTTGGTATTTGTCAATGGGGTTTTTGCACCTCAGTTATCATCGTTGACAGGTATAGAAAATCAAATATTTGTGGGCAACCTGGGGCAGTTGCCGACCCAATATCAAAAGCGCATCAGCAATTATTTGGCACAACAACCAGGGAGTCAAGAAGTATTTACTTCCCTAAATACTGCTGGTTTAACTGATACAGCAGTAGTGTGGTTGCCAAAAAATCAGATGGTAAAAAATCCAATACATCTATTATTTATTGCTGCTCAGACGAAAATTCCTATATTGACTCAGCGTCGTTGTTTGGTAGTAGCGGAAAGTAATAGTAGTGGGAAAATAGTTGAGCATTGCGTGAGTGCAGAAGCAATGTGTCCAGAAGCGCCAACTTCTCAACCCTATCTGACAAACGCTGTCACAGAAATATGGGTAGAGGAAAATGCAGAAATTAATTATACTAGGGTGCAAGAAGATGCAGGAGAAGCATTTCATATTGGCAAAACAGCGATCGCTCAAGCTAAAAATAGTCGTTATACCTGTAATGCTATTCATTTAGGAGCAAAGTTATCTCGTCATAATTTAGAAGTTACCCAAATGGGTGAGGGTACGGAAACTAATCTTTATGGTTTGGCATTTATTGGCAACAAGCAAGAAGCAGATACTCACAGCAGCATTATTTTGAATCATCCTCATGGTATAACTGACCAAATTTATAAGTCCATTGTTGATGACAAAGCACATTCTGTATTTAATGGGAAAGTCTATGTTTCTCAAGCTGCCCAGTTGACAAATGCTGCTCAGTTAAATCGTAATTTGTTACTTTCTTCTGATGGAAGAGTTGACACAAAACCTCAGTTAGAAATTATTGCTGATAATGTTCAGTGTTCTCATGGAGCAACTGTTAGTCAGTTAGATGATGATGAGATCTTTTATTTGCAAAGTCGAGGTTTAAATGAAGAAGTAAGTCGCAACTTATTAATTGATGCTTTTGCCGCAGAAATTATCAACAAGCTTCCCTTACCTTCTTTGCAACATATTTTAAAACAATGTGTTGCTTGTAAAGTTGATCAAGAAGAAAGAAGGAAGGCGCAAGAAGATGTATTAAAAAGTTGATTTAGGCTTATAGCATATTCCAAGTATATGAAATACAAATTTTAAAGAACGTCTTTGTAGTGCGGGCATCTTGCCCGCTCAAGCTATACCTCACTGAAGAGAAAAAGAGAAACTTGCAAAATTGGTCAATAAATAAAGTCTCAATCTTACTTTTTCAAGGGGATATAAAGAGGAAATTTTAAATTTTCTGACCTCCCTATGATTGGAGGTACTGATAACTGATAACTGATAATTGAAAAGATGACTATTATTCAAGAAAGAACTTTGGCAGATAAAGTACGCGCAGATTTTCCAATTTTAAATCAGGAAATAAATGGTAAACCACTTGCCTATCTAGATAATGCTGCTACTTCCCAAAAACCTTTAGCAGTTATCAATGCTTTGCAAGAATACTACCTCAAATATAATTCCAATGTACACCGAGGTATTCATACTTTAAGCTCAAAGGCAACAGATGCTTATGAAGGGGCAAGAGATAAAGTAGCTGCTTTTATTAATGCGGCATCTCGAAATGAAATTGTTTATACTCGAAATGCTAGCGAAGCAGTTAATTTAGTTGCTTATTCTTGGGGTTTAAATAATCTGAAATTAGGAGACGAAATAATTGTCTCTGTTATGGAACATCATAGTAATTTTGTTCCCTGGCAAATAATTGCTCAAAAAACCGGAGCAATTTTAAAATTTGTCGAATTGAATCACACTGAAGAATTTAATTTGGAACAATATAAAACCCTAGTTTCAGAAAAAACAAAGTTAGTAGCATTTGCCCATATTTCTAATGTTTTAGGTTGCATTAATCCAGTAAAAGAAATTTGCTCAATTGCTCATAAAAATGGAGCTAAAGTATTAATCGACGCTTGCCAAAGTGTACCCCATTGTGTGGTAGATGTGCAGGCAATGGATTGTGATTGGTTAGTAGCTTCCGGTCATAAAATGTGCGCTCCGACTGGCATCGGTTTTTTGTATGGAAAATTGGAATTACTGGAAGAAATGCCACCATTTTTAGGAGGTGGTGAAATGATTGATGAGGTATTTATTGACCATTACACTTATGCAGAATTACCTCATAAATTTGAAGCAGGCACACCAGCGATAGGAGAAGCGATCGCCCTTGGTGCAGCAGTAGATTATCTAGCCAATATAGGCATGGAAAAAATTCAGAATTATGAAGCAGAATTAACTACTTATTTATTTGATAAATTATCTCAGATTCCTGAAGTTACTATTTACGGACCTCAACCAAATACTCATGGGGAAGGTAGGGCAGCATTAGCATCTTTTACAGTAGAAAATCTTCACCCCAACGATTTATCAACAATGTTAGATGAAGTAGGGGTAGCGATTCGTTCTGGTCATCATTGTGCTCAACCTTTGCATCAATATTTAAAGGTTTCATCCACAGCAAGAGCAAGTTTATCTTTCTATAATACTTGTGATGATATTGATGCTTTTATTTTTGCTTTGAAAGACACGATAGAATTTTTTGCTAGTATTATGAGCTAAAGAAAAATTTGGGTTTAATATCAAATCTGCTTGCTTTCGAGTATTACAAGAAACTAGATTTATGGAAGAAATATGTCAATCTGGCTTCTATAGTAATACTATTTTATTAATGCCAAAAATCTTGCCACTTTTTGAGAATAGGTTATGATAAGTTACAGCAAAATCAACTCTATAATCCTTGCTTAGCAAGGATTATAGCAACATAAAAAAATAATTCTTAGAAAAAGGGATTTTTATTTGGTTAAATCCTTTGCTATTTAATGGTTTAAGCTCATTTAAATTACTAATTTGCTTAAACCAGTCTAGGAAAGCAAATTTTTTCAATCCTATATGAGGTTATACATATGAGAGAATGGAATCTAAGTAAACTTATAGTTATTAACTTAATTATTTTGAATGTTGTTATTATGTTTCTAACAGTAGTGTTAATTTTTTCACCCTATCAAACTTTAGCAACTTCCATCCCTAAACCTCAAGGAAAAACAGAGTCAAAAATTGAATTGATAAATTCAGAAAAGTTAAGTCAGGGTAGGGGAAGAAAATATGAATATAAAGTTGAATATCAATTTGGTTTTCCTCAAAGTGAGGAAGAAAGAGAACGCTATACTGAAGCTCTCAATAATGCGGGGAAAGATGGATGGGAATTAACTCAAACTGATGTTGTTTTTAATCCCTCTAGCGGACGAGGATTATATATTCTAATTTTTGCAAGAGAGAAGTAAATTATTATAATGTGTGGGAAAATATTGGTCGATCCAAAAAATAATCAAGATGATTTTTTACAGTTACTTAATACTATTTTTGTTCTACGACCTTAATGATTTCTGTATCGATAATTAGTAAGCATTCAGGTTTAGAGGTTGACAAAATTATCCTAATTATACCAATTCTCAAAAGTCCTGCTATAGCGCTACGGGCAAGTCAAAAGTCAAAAGTCAAAAGTTAAAAGTAATCCCTGACTAAAACTTCAGAATTTACCAATGCCCTAACCTAAATGCGTAGTGCTATATACTTAACAGCCGACATTCCGCACATCTTCATCTATATTTACATTTTTCAAGAGACTTGTAGGAAAAACCCTCATTTTGTTCTACTACTTTTAATGCTATAAGTTGACGTGGGGGATGTAAGTTGTATCCCTCGTTCAGAGAAAAAACCCTTCTAAATTATGAATTATAAATTCTAACTTACTAATACGCATTTTAGATGAATATCAGCTTACTATAGCAATCCTAGATAGGTTGTGGCAATTCAAAAATTAGAAATAAATTCCGAAACTATTGCCTATTGACCATTGGATCCAAACCTATTCTCAAAAAGCGGTAAGATTTTGGATACAAATAAAATAGAATTGCTGTATAATAAAATAATAGTAAAAATGTCAAGGGAATCCTGAATTGTTTCCTAGAGACACGTTGAGAAGATGTCAAAAGATAATTTAGAAGTTAAACCTACTGCTATGCTTCTATTTAAGATGCCTAACTAAAGCTTCTCCCAGTCGTTGAGCATCCTCTTGTGTCATGCCAGAAGTCAGAGGCGGGCAAATGTGATTTGGACACCAGTGTTCGGCATGAGGAAAACTCTGATCTTTACAAATGCCTTGAAAAATTGGTTGCTGATGACAAGGTATTTCATAAACTGTTTGTCCTAAAAATATTCCTTCCTTTGCCAAAGCTGTTTTTACCTCCTTGGCGTCTTTTCCCATTGGCAAATAAACAATCAACTTATGATTACTAGCTACATCCATTTTTTCTGTAGATACAAACGATAGACCAGCTTCTTTTAAAGGTGCTGTAATTAATTCATAAGCTTGCTGTCGTTTGTTCAATATTTCTGGTAATTTTGCTAAATTAATCCTACCCAGTAGAGCATTAATTTCTGTAATACACATACTATTCTCAAAAAAGGATAGACCAGCTTTTTTTAAAGGTGCTGTAATTAATTCATAAATTTGCTGCCGTTTTTTCAACATTTCTGGCAATTTTGCTAAATTAATCCTGCTCGCTAGAGCATTAACTTCCCTAGTGCGCGTACTATTCTCAAAGTCTGCATGTAAACCACCAAAATCTATTCTTCCCTTTCCTTCCTTTCTGAGTGATCGAGCAATATAGTCTTCCTCCTCATTATTCAGAGTTATCATTCCTCCTTCAAAAGTTGTCATAATTTTAGTCGGGAAAAATGAAAAAGTAGCACCGTCTGCCAAATTTCCAGCACTGACACCATTTATTTTACTACCATGAGCATGAGTAGTATCTTCGAGAACAAACAACCCTTGCTGATGACAATATTCCACCACTTGGGGAAATTCCGGAGAAATTATACCTCCAATATGAACCCACAATATACCAGAAATCTTCTCTGGAAGATTTTTACCCTTTTCTACTGTTTCTTTTACCATCCTCAAGGAAGGGGCAAATGTTTGTTCATCCATATCAAGGTATTGCACTTTTCCTCCAGCGCAAATCACTGTAGCAATATTGGCCAAGTTAGTATTGGTAGGAACTAAAATAGTTGTTCCCTCAGCCTTTTTTAATCGTAAGACAATTTCTAGTCCAGAGGAACCACTATTAACAGCAATTGCGTATTTTGTCCCTGTATATTTAGCAAATGCTTGTTCAAATTCTGTGGTATGCTTCCCCAAAGTCAGTCTCCCAGACTTTAAAATTTTCTCTGATTCTAATAAGAAATATTGAATTTCATTATTGGTTATATCTAAATAAAATGGCTTAATTTGTTTATTGAATATCATAATTTTTACTGAATACTTATTAAATGACCAATGCCAAAAAATTGAAATATTTACCGAAAGGGAATTTTAACATTTTAAGTAATAGCAATTTTATAAACTTAGACTACACTCCTTGTCTTAATATTTCTCAAATGTTGACATATTTTACTACTCCTGATATGGGGAGACTTTCTATAATAGATTACTTCTAAAAGTGTAGCTTAAGTTTATGAAATTGGTATTAATACCAAATCCGGTTACAATAAGCTGAATACAAAATTAAAATGATTTATGCCTAAAAAGCCTATTTAGGCTCTCATTTTAGTTCAGAGGAATTGAAGGAAAAATATAGAACTTGTCAAGACTCTGTAGAAGCAAGAAGATGGCATCTGTTATGGAAAATTTGTCTAGGATGGACAATTAAAAATGTGGCTATCGCTGTGGGATTAGACTATCAATATTCTTTTAAAATTCTTAAAAAATATAATGATTTTGCAGAAGAAAGAATTACAAATTTTAAGAAAAAAGTGTTACACATGATAGAGGAAAAGAACCTTTATTAAACGAAAAACAATTTCTGGAACTAACTGTTCAACTCAAAAAAAGACCACCAGATGGGGGAATATGGACTGGACCTAAGGTGGCTAGATGGATAGAAAAAGGGACAGGAATTGAAAAAGTATGGAATCAAAGGGGGGTGGAATTACCTAAAAAAAGTCCAAATATTCTTGGCAAAAACTGAGGCCAAAACATAAAAAAAGGAGACCTAATTGCACAAGAAAACTGCAAGAAAAATTTGCCATTAAAAGTCAAACAATTACAAGAAAAATATCCTTCAAAGGAAGTAGAGATATGGTTTTTTGATGAACATAGAGTCTGGTTAAAACCGATTATCAGAAAAGTCTGGGCTCCTGTAGGAGAGCTGAAAAAGTCAAGATACTAGAGGGAATAGTAGTGGAATTTCTCCCGCCTTACTCACCAGAACTACAACCAGCAGAAAGATTATACTCTTTGATAGATGAACCTCTAGTAAATGAACATTTTAAAATTATTGAAGATATAGAATAAGTTTTAGTAGCTTGTTGTCAGGTATTGGAAAAAATGAATTCATTATCAAAAACTCAACTAATTATCATTGGCTAGTTTATGACTAATTTTTATCAGCTTTTATAAACCGGATTTGGTATAATAAGTGTGGAATGTGGGTTCAATATCTGCGGTATGTGGGATAGATATGGGTGGCATACCTGTTTCTGTTTAAGTCTTGTGAGATTTAAAACTTTCTCTGACTAGAAAATACAACTACCAAAAATACCAATAATTGCACCAAAACAATACTAGGACCTGAAGGCAAATTCAAAGCACCAGATAATATCATTCCTATCACCCCACTCATAGCACCAATTAGTGCAGAAACTCCTAAAAACTGTAAAAATTGATGACAAATTAATTTTGCTGTTGCTGCTGGAATTACCAAAAAAGCATTGACCAGTAAAATACCAACTGCTCTAATAGTAAGAGCGATCGCCAAAGACAAAATAATTATAAATATATATTGATATCTCTGTACAGGAATTCCCTGAATTTGTGCTAACTCAGCATTTAAAGTTAACAAGATTTGTTTTGGTAAAGTTACTCCTAACCAACTCAAATATACAGCCAATAAAATTACCAGAATAAGTAAATCTAAATTACTAATTGCTAAAATATCACCAAACAATATAGACAATAAATTACCACGATATCCAGGTACAAAATTAAACCCAATTACTCCCAATGCAACTGAACCAGCAATCACGATACTTAAAATTGTATCTCCACCTAAATTAGTTTTTTCAATTAAATAATTGATTCCTAATCCAAATAATACCAAAAATCCAATTAAAGCTATCATTGGATGTAATTGTAATAAAGCCCCTATCACAACAGCTAAAAAAGCAGCATGACCTAAAGAATTTCCAAATAAAGATAACTGGCGTAAAATTACGAACCCACCAAGCATACCTCCCAAAATTCCCAACAGAATACCGCCAATAATTGCTCGTTGCATAAAAGGCAAACTAAATAAACTTATCAATTCTGAAAAATTCATATTTATCAATTAAAATACAAAACTGGTTTAACATATAGTCCATTCGGTAGTTTAGAAAATACAGTAGCAATTAAGTTTTTAAATAGTTTTTGAAGTATAGGGTCAAGTTTTTATCCCACATTTGCACTTCAATTTGTAATATTAAATTAGTATACAATGCATAGCTTGTCACTGAATAGTTGACTCCTATTGACCACTATAATTTTTTTCTTACTTTTGACTTATATTTTTATACGAAATTTTGTTGTGTGGAATGTGTGTTTTAATGATTATGAAAATATCTAGTCAAACTCTCTCCATAAATCTTAATCAAATTCTGATCATCCAAAGCAATATTAGGTTTACCATAACATAATAAACGGCGATTCATGCAAAGAACCTGGTCACAATAACGACTTACCATATCTAAATCATGGGAAATCTGAAGAATAGAAAAGGAATTTTCTGTCTGTAAATTTGCCAATAATTCTGCAAATTCTATTTCTCCATTGGGATCTATGCTAGCCATCATTTCATCTAATATTAATAACTGTCGAGGTTGCACTAAACAATATGCTAATAAAACTCGTTTTAACTCTCCTCCACTTAAACTTCCTATTGGCTGTTTAGAATTATTTTGTAAGTTAACTTTTAGCAAAGCTTTTTCCACAAACATAAGTTTTTCCCGCGACTTCATTAAACCTCTTTGAGGCAAACCTAAACTAACTAATTCAGTTACAGTCAAAGGAAAACTTCGATCAAAAATAAACTTCTGGGGAATATAACCAATTTTATGCCAATATTTTCCTAAATCTTTGATTTGTCTACCAATAATTTCTACATAACCAGACTCATAAGGAATTAAATCTAATATTGCTTGAATTAATGTACTTTTTCCAGCACCATTGGGTCCTATTATTGCCGTATTACTGCCAGGAAAGATTTGGAATGAGACAGATTCTACTGCTTGATATTTACCTCTGACGACTGTCAAATTTTGTACATCAACTACTGGTAGACTTGTTTTAATTTTTGCTAAATTCACTGGCAAATCTCCTCTCAACTTTATTAAATTATTTTTCTCAAATTTTGCAGATAAATTACTAAGAAAATGTATTTGATTTCTACAAAACTTTAGCAAAGACACTAAACATAGTAATCTTAAATAAGTTGTAACAATTCAAAAACTAGAGATCAACCCTGAAAGTCTTACCATACAAAAATAGAATTGCTATATATAGCAACCCTAAATAGCATGAATAACAACAGGATTACTATATAAAGTAATTACCATATACAATGTATATAATGGTGCTGCATAAGCCCTGTTCTACTAATTTTACTTACAAACTTCCTCTAAACTGTTTAAATTGCTTCTCATCGCAGTGAAATAATATTCTGGGTCTAACAAACCACTATTCATTGGATTTAATTTTTTGAGTGGTAACCCAAGATCTTTTGCAATTTTTTCCATTCGACTATCATTAAATCCAATTTCTACAAGTAAACCTTTGACTTCATATTCTTTAGTTGTATTTATTACTCTTTGAACATCCCTAGGTGTAATATAGTCTTGTGGCAATTCCACAACTGATATTTGTTGTAAATTATAGCGTTTTGCCAGATAAGGATAGGCATCGTGAAATACAATAAATTTACATCCTTTAAAGTCAGCTAAACGAGTTTTAAATTCTTGGTCAAGTTGCTGTAATTTTTGCAGATAAATACTAGCATTTGCCTGATAAGTAGTTGCATTATTAGGGTTAGCTTTAACTAAGCCATCGCGAATATTCTTAACTTGTTGTTGTGCTAAAACTGGGTCTAACCAAACATGAGGGTTTCCCTGTTCATGACTGTGGCCGTGGTCGTGGTCGTGGTCGTGGTCATGGTCGTGATGGTTATTGTCATCTTTTTCTATGGGTTTAATATTTTTGCTAGCATCAATTTCTTGTAGTTGAGGGTTACTAGCAACATTAACTAATTTCTCTAAAAATTCTTCTAGCCCCAACCCGTTTTTTACTAATACATCTGCTTTGGCAATAGCACGAGCATTTTCTGGTGTTGCTTGATATTCGTGGGGGTCTGCTCCCGCTGGAATTAAGAGTTCTATTTCCCCAGTTTCTCCCGTGATTGCTTTGGTAAACATATATATAGGCAAGAAAGTTGCGATTATCTTACTTCCATTCCTATCTTGAGCTGCACTGCTAAGATTTACCAAACAAGCAGTTATGATAAGTGCTACTGCTGCTAATAATGAATTACCAATCCATTGAAATTTTCTGGACATTTCTTTTGAGCTATTTTGATAACGATTATCATTTTAATATAAACCATAACAATAAGATTTCATACCATCTTTGTAGTAAAGATGTATTGCAAAAATTAATTGTCAAAAGAAAGAAGAAAATCTAAGTGGTGAATGGGAGTCAACGATTGATTTGATTAATTATGTACTATAACAGGGGTTCCCACAGATGCCCATTCAAATAACCATTTAGCATGATTGACTGCTACATTTGTACAGCCATGACTAACTGGAGTACCGAAGCTATTATGCCAGTAAGCACCATGAATTGCCATTCCTCCATCGTAATACATAGTATAGGGAACATCAGGCAAATCGTAACCTGGTCCAGTCATTCTAGCAGCGCGATATTTTGTTTGTATTCTAAAAGTGCCTAAACGTGTAGGGGTTGATGCTTTACCTGTAGAAACTATGATTGCATAAACAGCTTTATTTCCTTCCCAAGCGATTAATCTTTGGGTAGATAAATCAATTGATATCCAACGTTCGCCTGATTGTTGCAACTCTAACATTCTTGTGGCAATTATATGTTCCCATTGACTAGTTTGAGCTGGTATTGACCAAGAGAAAAAAGTTGTAATAGTTAGGGCTATAGTGGCAAATATTTGATAGGACTTAGATAAATCAACGAATAAACTAATTTTTTCACCCTGATTATTATCTTTCAAATCACAAATTTTAGTTGATAAACTTAGTTTATGTGTCATTTTTGAACTCAGTAAATTTTTCATATTTATATCTTACTGAAATCAGAAAAATAATAGTCTAATTTTTATTTATAGCACAACTAAAAAGTGCTATGACTTTAATAAAATTGAAATCCTTTATAGCTAATATTTTTTACTTAAGCTTAAAGCTAGAGATTATTGTGATTAATTTTCCGAACTAATTATTTTCTGAAAGTTGTGTAACTAGAAGTTGAGTTTGTTGAGTAATCCCTTCCCAATCTTGAGCAATTATTAATTTTTTGGGAAATAATTTCCCTGATAAACCTACAGCAATTGCACCTACTTTAATAAATTCTTTAGCATTTTCTAAGGTTACTCCACCAGTAGGAATGAAAGGAATTTCTCCTAAAGGTCTTTGCAAACTTTTAATATAATTTGCACCTCCAACTGCCGAAACTGGGTATATCTTAACACAATTAGCTCCTGCTTGCCAAGCGGTGACTATTTCTGTAGGAGAAAGAGCACCAGGAATTATCGGAACTGTTGCTATTTTTGCTGTTTGAATCATAACAGGATTAGTATGTGGTGTAAAGACAAATTGACAACCAATTTTAAGTGCTTTTTGTAAGTCTTCTAAGGTTAATAGTGTACCTGTCCCAATGGTACAATTTGGTAATTCGGAGCGCAGTAAAGTAATTAATTTTGCTGCTTGATCAGTATTCCAAGTAATTTCTATTATCCGAATACCTCCAGCAGCAACAGCATTTGCCATTTGCCTAGCAAGCTCCATTTTTGATGTGCGGATAACAGCAATTACTCGATTTTTACGTAATGTATTTAACCAATTATTTTGAGTCATAGTTATTCACAAAGTAAGGAATAATAAGGAATAAAGATGGCTACAAATCAAATCATGCAGCCAATAATTACTCTTGATGATTATATAGCTAATACTATATATTAGATAGTGGGGAATGGGTAGATGTAAAACTCATGGAAAAACATCTTATTTAGTGGGGGGATAAAAATTTAGCTGAAGTCAGAAGTGAGAATGCACGAAGTTAAATTCGCGCCATGAGCTAAGCTTAAGAGGTGTGAGAATGTCCTAATAATAATAGCAACTGCTATGAAAAAAATCCCTTTATTGCTTTTTCCATTCTATCTCACAATGGCAGAAAATTTTTTTAGCTTTAATTTAGTCTAACAATCATAGGATTTGTTAGTTTTTAATTCTGTTTCTTGACTTTAGTTATTCTGACAATTCTAATTTTCCAATTTTTTCCAAATAGCTAATCCTCCTCCTCTTCCCCTAGCAGCAATAAATTTTTCTTGAATCAAAAAATAGGCAAAAAATGCTTGCTTGGCTACACTTTCCGTAAGAAATTTATTTTCACTTTCTTTGCCTCCTCGAATATATCCAGAATAGAGTTTGATACCGAATAATTTGATTGTAATTTTTGTAAAATCAAAAGCCAGAATATTTTTTCTGTCTAGAAATTTTGTCACCCCAGAAAGGGATAATTTAAAGCCAGAGCATTCCACAGTATTTTCTACTATGCCTTTTTTTGTTGGTTGGTGTATTTCAGAAGTATTGGGAGGAGAATAATAGGAGAGTGTGATTTTTACCCAATTGGGAATATAACGTCCTGCTCCTAATATAATACCAGCTCTTTGTCTAGTTTTTTTTGTACCAGTAATAAAACATAATTGCCAATTGCCAGATAGTTGATCAAGTTGATAGTTTTTTTTATCTTTTTTTGACTGTTTTTCAATTTCAATAAGTGCTGATATAACGGAGTCTGGAGATGGTTTATTAGCAGAATTTTTGAAAATTGAGTTTGCTGCTGTTTCTATTATTAATAAATTTTCCATGATATTTTTTCAACTGTATAATATATAGTTAACTATAGTTCTAGTTTTGAATTGAGCTAATAGTTGAATCCTTAAATATCAATTATCTTTGAGCTTTTGCACATAGCCCCACAAACTATAATCACGAGCTAGCCAACCATGGAAAAAAGCCATTTGGCTTGCATCTTCCTGTACCCTTTTATAACGATAAATAATCCTTTCATTAATCATTTGCAGTGCAGTATTTCGATTATTTCCCTTGACTAATGCTTCTTTGGTTTTAGTATCAAATATACCTGTTTGTGGTAAACCCAAAGCTTGTTGCAAAAAAGTTACTGAGTTATTAATACCAAAATTAATAGCAGTATCAAACATAACTACAGCCAGAGCGGGGTGCATAGTAGCTGATCTACTATGATCCCAATAACCTTGATAAATTTCCATCAGTTCAGTATCAGATATTTGAGTAACATCTAACGGTGGTAAACCTCTTTGTCGTCGATAAGTATTATATTCAGTTTGTAAAATTCCTTTATAAGTTCTACCACCTTTATCTGCTGGATGATTGCTAAATCCACCTTCAAAATATAGGGTAAAAGATAGGGCAGTTTCAAATAATTTTTTTTCGTATGTTTTTTCAGCTCTGGCTAAGGTAGGAAATTTATAATTAATAAGAATAGGCATTCCCACTGCCAAAATTAATGAAATAATTGCCAGAATTATTTGGAGTTTAAATTTTATTTTTGGTTGAGGTTGATTGAATTTTTGCCAAATCATTGAAATGTTCCTTATTTATAAGCATTCAGCGGTCAGCTAATTCACTAAATAGGTTATAATATTTGATCTAATAGGGTACCCAAGGAAAAAGGAATTGGTAGATAAAACCTCTACAGTTAGGACTAGTATGTTGCTTTTAGTGTACGATTTTTTTTGACAAATCATTTAGGAGTATAAAGATTAGGGGAATAAATAAAAAATATTTACTCTCGTATATTTTTTGGTAAACTCTACTAAGCTGTCAAATATGATACATTTAAAGGTTTAATTCGTACAAAAAGTTATTCAATGAATACTTCCTCCAGTTTTTCTAACTCACAAATTCCAAATTTTGAGGCTTTGACACAACAGGCTGAACTTTATTACGCTCAAGGACAATTATCAGAAGCGATCGCTTGTTGTCGTCAGGCTTTAAGTTTACAGCCTCATTGGGCTCCCACTTATGTTACCCTGGCAAATATTCTGCAAGCCCAAGGTAAAATCTCTGAAGCAATTAGTCTATATTATCGGGCCATAGAGTTGAATCCTGATTTATCTCAAGCTCATGTTAACTTGGGAAGTATGTTTTATTGTCAGGGAAAACTAGAAGAGGCGATCGCTTGTTACTACAAGGCTATTCAACTACAACCAGAGATGGCCGCTGCTTATTGGAATTTGGCCAAGGTTTGGCAGCAGATGGGGAAATCAGATGAGGCGATCGCTTCCCAGCAAAAAGCATTAGAATTAAACCCTAGTTTAGGTGGGGTAGAGTTTAATTTAAGCCAAGGGTATAAATTGGCTGAAGAGGGTAAATTAGAGGAAGCTATCACTGTTTGGCAAACAGCTATTAAACTTAAGCCAGACTTAGCAGAAGCTTATGGTCAAATTGGAATTCTTTTGAGAAATCAAGGTAAGTTTTCTGAAGCTATTCAAAACTTGAAAAAAGCCATTGAAATTGAACCTGACTCTGCTATAGCTCATCAACATTTATGTGGCATTCTTAGAGATGGTAATAATTATAAAATTGCTAGAGAAGCAGTCAATAAATATTATCAAGAATGTGGGAAAACAGATCAGATTATGACTGGGGTATATATGATTAGTACTTATCAAGTATCTGGTTTAAATGAAATTGCTAAAGATAGATTTTTTGAGCTGGAAAATAAGGTCATAGAAGATATAAGTATTGTCAAAAAATCAGTGGAACTAAAATCTTTATATGGAATTTTTTTATTCAGCGTTCCCTACTTAAGAGATGATATTGAAGCTAACTCTAATATCTACAAATTAGTCTCAAAATATTATACTGAATTAGCTATCAAACCTAAGTATAATTATCGTCAAAAATTGTCAAATTTGGAGTTTAGTGAAAGTCGGAAATTAAAAATTGGGTTTATATCTTGTCATTTTGGTAGGCATTCTGTAGGTTGGTGCAGTCTTGATATAATTCGGGAGTTAGGAAATCTCAATACAGAAATATATTTATACTTAACAGAACCTTTAAAAGTAGACGACCAAACTCATAAATTTAGTCAAGCTGCCACTAAGTTATATGTACCGAAAAAATATCCTCAAGGAAGAGCGGATGTCAGAGAAATTATTGGTGAAATTCAGCAAGACAAAGTAGATATATTAATAGATTTAGACTCTCTAAGTTTGCCAATTAATACAGAGATATTTCATCAGCAACCAGCAGCTATTTGTATATCTTGGTTAGGGTTTGATGCTCCTTACATATCTTCAGATAATTATTTTCTCTGTGACTGGAAGACCCACCCCCAAGACAGAGATAAATACTATGTAGAAAAATTGGTGAGAATGGGAGATTCATTTGTAGCAGTTTCTGGTTTTGAAAGAATAGAAATAAGTCAAGCTAATTTAAGAAAATCCCAGAGAATAGGTTTAGATCAAATAGTTTATCTCTGTTTAGCACCAGGCAGGAAATTTAACCGAGATTTAGTTAATGCACAAGTTGCTATTTTGAAGCAAGTTCCTAATAGTATCTTAGTTCATAAAGCATTAGGAGATGTAGAAGTATTTCAATCTGCTTATCATCAAGCTTGTAAAGCTGAGGGAGTGAGTATTCATCGGATTAAATTTATGGCAAGATTTTCTACAGAAGAAGAACATAGAAGTATTTATTCTTTAGCAGATATTTTGCTTGATTCTTATCCTTATAATGGTGGTACTCATACTTTAGAAGCTTTGTGGTTTAACTTGCCAATTATTACTCACGCTGGAGAACAATTTTTATCTAGAATGGGTTATTCTTTTTTAGAAAGTTTAGATATTAAATTAGGTGTATCATGGTCATGGGAAGAATATATTGATTGGGGTGTCAAATTAGGTCAAAATTATAATTTGCGACAAGAATATATTGATAGTTTAGTTAAGTCTAAGGAGTCAGAAAGTTTAGCACCTTTGTGGAATCCAAAAAAATTTGCTCAAGATATGTATGCAGTGATAGAAAAATTATTAATTGATAGAAATATCCAATAATAAAAAAATAAAATTACCCGTAGAAATCATCAAATTTTTACCCCTACTCCCTCTTTTCTCGAGATGCCTATTAGTAATACCAAGGCTTATCAATAGTAGGGACGTTGGATACAATATCCCTACTATAGCCCTTTTTTTCTCTAAAATAAGACTTGCAAAATGAGAGTAAAGATATACTTGATCGATTTGATAATTGCTATATGCTACATTATATTCTATAAATATAGGTTAAACTTACATTCCGCACGTCAAAATGTAGTGTATCAAGTTGGCTCTTGAAAGCCTTGCCTGATAGTCACTATGAGTTTTGTAAGTAAAAATACATCTTACAAAACTATTGCTAATTTTTTAACAATAACAGAGGCTGTAATCCACCTTCAATGTAAAGATAGATGAAGATAGATGAAGATCTGCAGAATGTGGGTTAAATGGTAGTAAGTACTCTAAATACTTCTTGATCAGAAAATTTTTGCGCATGACTATACTAAAAATACCTATATTTCGTCCCAATAGTAAATTTATGAGATTATGGGAAATATTAATTGTATCTATTACTGTTTATAATGCTTTTATTGTACCATTCAGAATCTCTTTTCAAGAAAATTTTTATGGGATCTGGATTTTATTAGATTTAATTGGAGACACAATTCTAATAGCTGATATATTGATTCGATTTCATTTAGGTTACTTTGACTATGGAGAATATATTGAAGACCCAAAAAAGATAGCTCAACGTTATCGTTACCAACTTTTCAGGAGACATTTAATAGCTAGTTTTCCTGGAGATTTAATCGCACGAATTTTGCTGCCAAATTCACTATTTATTATTGCCTTGTTGAGATTATATCGTTTATTACGCTTACCTCAATTTTTTCAAATTTTTAATATGTGGGAAACCAATGTTAATGTTAATCCTACCTTAATTAGAATGTGTAAGTTAATAGTATTTATTGCTTTAATTACTCATTGGGTAGCTTGTGGATGGTTTCTCATTGGCAATTCGGAAAGTTATTTTGGTTCTGGAAATTCTTGGTTAATTGAGAATTCCTTACAATCAGTTGGTACAACAACCCAATATATCAACAGTCTTTATTGGGCAATTACTACTTTAACTACTGTTGGGTATGGAGATATTGCCCCGACAACAGAAATCGAAATAATATTTGCAGTAATGGTAATGTTTTTAGGGATATCTATGTATGCTTATATTATTGGTAATGTATCTTCATTAATTTCTAATTTAGATGCAGTTCAAGCCAGATATAGAGAAAAATTAGACCAAATCACAACCTATATGCGGGAGAACAAAATTCCTCTGACATTACAATACAAAATTAGAGACTACTATCAATATAGATGGATTGAGAATCGGGATATTAGAGATTATTATATACTTGATGAATTACCTTTTCCTCTGAAAACTAAACTAGCACTGCAATTGCACAAAGAAGTAATTGAAAAAGTGCCAATTTTTCAAGGATCAAATCCACAGTTTATCGAAGAAATAGTAATGGTATTAAAACCAGAAATATTACCACCTAATGAATATATAATTCGTGAAGGTAATTTGGGAAATGAAATGTATTTTATTAAGCGTGGATTAGTACAAGTTTTCTCAGAAAAAACTGGTTCTATATACAGAAATATGGTAGCAGGTGCATTCTTTGGAGAAATTGCCCTAGTATATGAAAAACCACGTACTGCATCAATTATCACATTGACTTACTGTGAATTATTTGTTCTATACAAAGATGATTTTAAAAAAGTATTAGAACATTATCCATACTTTGAATCTCATGTTAGAAAAATAGCGAAAGAACGTTATGAGGCTGAAAATAAATAATAACTATGCAACTATTAAAAACGCCAAAAATTAAATATATTAAACAACCTACTTCGCAAATTTGGATAGACCAAGCGATCGCCAATTTAGACATTATATTATTAGACCATTCCCACTGTGAACGAAAGGCAGCAGGAGTAGCTTTAAATCTAATGTTTCGCTATCCTTCTAGTGTTAGACTTATCAAAATGTTAACAGCTATTGCCCGTGAAGAATTAGAACATTTTGAACAAGTAAACCAGTGGCTAGAACGTCGTAATATTCCATTAGCTCCTCTAAATGCTCCTCCTTATGGAGCGGCTTTAAATAGTCAAATTCGGCGAAATGAACCAGAAAGAATGTTAGATTTATTATTAGTTTACTGTTTAATTGAAGCTCGTAGTCACGAACGTTTAGGCTTACTTGCTGATTATTGCAATGACTATGAATTAGCAAAATTTTATCGTGGTTTAATGGCATCTGAAGCTAGACATTATGGAGTATATTGGATTTTAGCTACAACTTATTTTGAACAGAAAATTGTAGAGCAAAGACTAGAAAAATTAGCAATATTTGAAAGTGAAATATTGAGTAATTTATATCCAGAACCACGGATTCATAGTTGATAATAAGAATTCAGGGATTAACCATTACAGCAGGTTCTGTTGTGGCATAGAAAAATTCTTATTAAAAGAATTCGAAAAAAGAATTGCTGAATGTCAATTTAAATAAATTTGGATAGAAACAGCAACAGTTTTGCAAGAAGCTGTTAATTATATGAAAGTAATGGTTATCAGTTAACAATTGGTATCGAAACCAAACACTGCGATCGCGTTTATAAAAAAGTCAGGATTTACGCATGAACGCGCTTTGGTAGGGTGTGTTTTGCTGACCCCAAGCGGAGCGAACGCTTCGCGACTTAAATTGCGCGGTTCGTAACGCACAAAGGCACTATATATAGAGCCTTTGCGTAAGGCCTGAAAGTTTGAGCTTAGATAGTAGATAGTAGATTGTAAATTTGAATTATTGTTTTTTGCCCTAATCTGACCTCTGACTTCAAATACTTATACCTAGTTAGAGATTATTTCTAACTTTTGATTATGGATTTACGTTATCTAATTCCTTTTTTTGACCCTAAAGTCCAAACATGGGCAATAGAAGCAAGATTATTACGATGGTTAACATTTCTTTGGTTATGTATAGGTCTAGTAGTATTATTTTCAGCTTCATACGCGAATGCTGCAACAGAATATGGAGATGGTCTATACTTCTTTAAACGGCAATTAATATGGGTTTTAGCCGGACTGCTACCATTTAATGTAGTTGTATATAGCCCCTTGTCTCGAATATTAAAAATTGCCAAAGTAGGAGTAATTCTGATACTCAGTTTGCTACTGTTCACCTTAATACCAGGAATAGGAACCACTATCAATGGAGCAACTCGCTGGATATCTTTAGGTTCAGTAATTATTCAACCTTCTGAACTAATCAAGCCTTTCTTAGTGCTACAAGCAGCTTATTTGTTTAGTAAATGGAATCACCTGAGTTGGCTAGTGAGAATAACCTGGCTATTCATTTTTTTTTTAGTACTAGGATCTATTCTGTTACAACCAAACTTGAGTACTACAGCTTTATGTGGGATAGTTATTTGGTTTATTGCCTTTGCTGCTGGACTACCTTACTTTTATCTTGGAGGTGTTGCTTTATCTGGATTTCTTTTAGCTATTATTAGTGTCAGCATTAATGATTATCAAAGGAGGCGAATTCTTTCTTTTACAAATCCTTGGATAGATCCAATGGGTGATGGGTATCAGTTGGTTCAAAGTTTACTGGCAATTGCTTCTGGAGATGTCTGGGGAGTTGGTTTTGGGTTATCTCAACAAAAGTTACATTTTCTCCCTATTCCCTATAGTGACTTTATATTTTCTGTGTATGCTGAGGAGTTTGGTTTTGTAGGAGCTTTAGGATTATTGCTCTTATTAGCTGTGTACAGTATTATTGCTCTGAAAGTTGCTTTAAAAGCTCGACTTATGGAACATCAACTTGTAGCCATTGGAGTGATAATAGCTTTAGTAGGACAGTCTTTACTCAATATAGGTGTTGCTACTGGTGTACTACCAACTACAGGTTTGCCATTACCAATGTTTAGTTATGGTGGTAGTTCAATGATTAGTAGTTTGCTTTTAGCTGGATTATTAGTTAGGGTTGCTAGAGAAAAAAATCAGGCAGAAGTTTTAATATTGAAACAACGTCGTTTACGACGGCGGCGCTATGTGCAATAAGTTTTTCCATTTTTTGTACTAGCGGGACTTACACAAAACAGTAGCAAAAAAGACGTATTTTCCTTGCCCCTATTGGGTTTAAAGCCTTTTTTACTGTCAAAAATATCAAAGTCCCGCTCAGAGAATTTTCATAGGAAACTTGAACCTTTAGCCCTATTTGCAAGTCAAAAGTTAAAAGTTATAGTTATTTCAAATAAAAATGAAACACTTTTCTGCTGAAACTTAGTCATAGCAAGAAATAGTTGTCTCAATCTAAATTAAAATGACTATAAAAATAATCTAGAAGTAAATATTGACAGTAATCAACATAATTAAAAGCCATATTTTTTGCCACTAACATAGCTTTGTTATTATCATATAATTATTAAAGATTTTTAGCAAGCTCATTTAAGAATTTGTAATCTATCTTGTTAGACATTTTGTTCTCTTATTGTTACTAGATAATAATATGTCTTCAAAGTAATATCTATCCAGAAAAACAACTGATACCAATTCTCAAAAGTCCTGCTATACTTAAAATCTTGCAAAAATAACTTTCCTTTATAACCGAAGTTACCATTCTATATAATAGATTTTGTGTATCAACTAACCATAAACAGACTTCTTTCTTCCTTATTAAAATCACCAATCCTCTTTTTTAGTCCGACTTTCTGTTTTCCAATCATCATAATCATATACTTTTGTATCAGGCTGAGACTGATAATTTATTTCTGCTTCCTTTTCAGTTTCAACTTCTGCATCAGAAGAATAAATATTAGTCAAAGGTTCAACAACTTTAGCGATCGCATCTTGAAGAAACAACTTAACAAACTCATCTTTTTTTATCAATTGAAACTGTTTTTGTACAACTTCTGTAATCCCACCATCTCCCCAATCTTGATTCTGACTAAAATATGCAATAAAACTTTTCCCAGCAATTCTAGTTAAATAAGCTGCACTTACTCCTTGAATAGCCTTACCAATAATAAAAGTAGCTACATTTAATTGTAAAGCTGTAGAAATTAATTTTATTACCCCTTCAACAATACCCAAACTAGCAAGAGTTTTTGCCAAAGACATAGCTAATTCTTGCCCTCTTTCCCAATTTAATTCACAACCATAAATCTTGCCAATTTCTATTACCATTTGAGCATTAACTGCTGCAGTCGCCAACACATCCATCACTGGTATAGGTGTAGCTGCTATAACACCCGCTCCTATCCACTGAAATTTTTCAACAACCTTTTCCCCTCGTTTTCTTCTTTGACTATCAATTAAATTCCTTGCTTCTTCCCCTAAAAGTTGAGACTGCAGCAAAATATTATCAGCAATTAAATCTTCCCCTTCAAGCCGCAAAAGTGCAGCCAAACGTTCAATTAAAATGATGATATTTGGTTCTGGCTGATAAACTTCTCCTGTTTGAAGTCGAACAGAATTAGGACAAGCAGCGATCGCCACAATGTCCATTTTACTCACAACCCCAACTAACCTTTTCCTCAACCTAACTAAAATTGCTTCCCGATCTTCCTCCGTATAAAGATCAGTTTTGTTAAACACCACGAGCGATCGCTTGCCAATTTCTGCCAAACTTTTTAAAGCAATATATTCCGACTGCTGTAGATCATTATCGACTACAAACAACAAAAGATTAGCTTCTGTTGCCAAAACTTTTGCCATTTGACCTCTTTCGGTACCTGCCACCCCTGCTTCTAAAATACCCGGTGTATCAGTAATCAAAACTTCCCTTTCTAAAGCTGACAAATTTAAACCATAGGTTTCTCCTACTTTTGTCGATCCCATTGGTGCTTCCACCTTTCCTACCATTCGTCCCATCAGAGCATTAACAATAGAAGTTTTACCAGCCGAACCCGTACCAAAAACTACAACTTTTATATTACCTTGTGCTATACTAGATTCTATTTTTTGAGAACGACTTAATAATGCTTGTCTAGATACTTCATCTTGTATTTGAATTATTTGTTGCCTAACAGCCTTCAAAGATTCGGAAACTGCTTCAGACTTAACAACAGGCGCAGAAATTTTTGATGATCGTTGCCTTTTACTTTTGGGAATTGTGTATAGTTTCAGATAATAGACAAGAGTAAAAAGGACAATTCCAATGAAAATAATTAACAATAGTAGTAATAAGTTGGCCACAAGTGGAGAAGCTGACCATAAGATTTGACTGTACAACCATGATAGAGAACCAATCAGCCAAATTATCAACAATAAGATAAAACTGCAACCTAAAATTAATGTTAACAAGCGAGAAGTAGGCATTGACTCAAATCAATTTATTGACATTCTCCCGACCCTGCTGTATAATACAATGCCGGATTCCCTAACATTACAGATAGGGACTTTCTGCTTTAATGCACGCCTTCCAGGATTTACTCCCTTCGGGTCTTACACTCACTCCACAGACTGACGCTGGGAGAACTGCCGCCAAAATATTTATACTTGCGTTCATGTCACGGTTATGCTAAGTGCCACACTCACGATAATTTTTCTACTACATGACCACATTTAGAGCAACATTTGGAACTAGGAAAATATCTATACAATATAGCAAATTCAATAAAATGCTAAATATTAATTCTTGAAAATCAATTCATTTAATGTGATGTCACAAATACTTTAAAAGTTATTATGTCAAATAATTCCTTGAAATTACTGTCAAGTCAAAGTTTTCAGTCAAGTTAATCTTGCTTTTGGCTTTTAAGTTTTGACTTTTGACTTCTCTAACTTTCTCCGGATGGCTATTAAAATTTTGCGTGCATCTATGAAACCATTTAAAAGTTCAAACCTACCACAAGGAACACAAGCAACCCCCAAAAGCTCTCTCGAACATATTAATGAAAAAGGTTTAGGAACATTCGGAGGTGTATATACTCCCTCAATTTTGACAATCTTGGGTGTAATTATGTACCTCCGCTTTGGATGGATAGTGGGTAATGTAGGTTTATTGGGGACTCTACTTATTGTTACTCTCTCCACAAGTATTACCTTCCTCACCTCCTTGTCAGTTAGCGCGATCGCCACAGACAAAATAGTTAGAGGCGGAGGAGCATACTATATGATTAGCCGGTCTCTGGGTCTTGAAACAGGTGGTGCAGTCGGAATACCCCTTTATTTTGCCCAAGCTCTCTCTGTTGCCCTTTATACCATTGGTTTTGCAGAGAGCATTGTAGATACTTTTGGGAGCTTTAACCAACTTTATGTAGCTTTAATTACCACCATAGCTGTAGCAGTATTGGCCTTGACCTCGGCAGAAATCGCTATTAAAGCCCAGTATTTTATTCTGGCAGCGATCGCCTTATCCCTAATTTCATTTGCATTTGGACATCCTTTAGAAACAACAAGTATAGACATCTTTACAACTCTAGGCCAATCTAGAGAACCTTTTTGGACGGTTTTTGCTGTCTTTTTTCCAGCAGTAACAGGAATAATGGCAGGAGTCAGTATGTCTGGGGACTTGCGAGAACCTAAGCGTTCTATTCCTATAGGTACTCTAGCAGCAGTTGGTACAGGATATGTCATATATATGGTATTACCAATTGTCCTGGCCATACGTGCAAACCCAACTACTTTAATAGAGAACCCCTTGATTATGAAAGAAATGGCTTTTTGGGGACCAGCTATTTTATTTGGAGTTTGGGGAGCAACTCTTTCCAGCGCCATCGGTAGTATTTTGGGTGCTCCCAGAGTCTTACAAGCTTTAGCAAGAGATGGAGTTTTACCCCGTTGGTTGTCTTTTCTCGGTAATGGTAGTAAACCTAATGACGAACCTCGAATTGGTACAGCAGTAACTTTAGGAGTCGCTACTGCCACAGTCTGCATAGGCGACTTAAATATTATTGCCCCAGTGCTGACCATGTTCTTTTTAACAACATATATGGTGTTGAATGTCTCAGCAGGTATAGAAGGCTTCTTGCAAAGTCCCTCTTTTCGTCCCACATTTAAAGTCCATTGGTCATTATCAATGCTGGGTGCCCTGGGTTGTTTAGTAGTAATGTTTTTGATTAATGCTGTAGCTACAGTTATTGCTGCTGTAATAGTGCTCGCCATATTTATATGGCTACAAAGACGGGAATTAGAGACCACTTGGGGAGATGCCAGGCGAGGAATATGGATGGCCTTAGTACGTGAAGGAATTTTGCAAATTGGTGAAGAAGATACTAAAAATTGGCGTCCTCATATTTTGGTTTTGTCTGGAGTACCGAAAAAACGTTGGCTATTAATTCAGTTTGCAGATCGCCTAACCCATAACCGAGGGATCATGACGGTTTGCAGTGTTTTGCCCAGTTCATCTCGCGATGTTTCTCAGCAGAGTAATATGCAAGAAACTATTCGTGAGTATGTTGAAAAACGTGGGGTGCAGGTCTTGGTAAGAGTTGTAACAGCTACAGACTTTTTTGATGGAGCAAAACTATTGATAGAAACTTATGGTATTGGACCACTAACACCGAATACAGTGGTACTTGGAGATAGTCAAGAACCTTCTCGTCGTGATCGCTATTGCCAGTTAGTTGCTCACATTCATAAAGCCAAAAAAAATGTAGTAATTTTCCGAGAAGATAACAATCACGGCTTTGGTCAATATCGTCGAATTGATGTTTGGTGGGGCGGTTTGCAAAATAATGGTGGCTTAATGTTACTTTTGGCCTATTTGTTGCGTACAGATATTGATTGGCGAAATGCTGAAATAAACTTGAAACTAGTAGTGCCTGAACAAACTGCAGTTCAACCAACCCAAGCAAATGTTGATAATCTAATTCAAAGTTTACGCATTGGTGCAAGTTCTCAAATTTTGGTCTCTCAAGGTCGCTCTTTTTATCATATTTTGCATGAGTCTTCCCAGAATGTTGACCTAATTTTTCTTGGTATTCGGACTCCAGGGGAGGATTTTACCGAGTATTATCAAGATTTACAGTCTAAAACTCTTGGTCTTCCTAGTACAGTTTTTGTTTTGGCAGCTCCAGGTTTTTCTTATGGTGAAGTTCTCAGTGATCGATAATTGAGGCTGGCTCAATAAATATAGAATCCTAATGATACATCAGTTTAATATCAAATCCGGTTGAATACTTATTATATAGTTGGCGGAGATAGGGTTCTTTCACAGGGGTAGGTTTTTTACAAATCAGTAACTTATAATGCAAGTGGGCAAAAAATGCGCTTTTTTTGTCAAAGCTCAGAAAGGTTTGAGGTTATTTCTAGCAGGATTACGATTTCGACATCAAAAACTCTGTAGCAGTAATCAGTTTCAATAAAAAATTATGGAGATGTGAGTCAATGGTGTGGCTGAAAAATCAACGACTATAGCAAAGTGCACTGGTATGTTTTCATACTAAAAGTTGCTACTAATGTGGTACATCTCACATTCCGCACTTCTTAACATTAAATTGATAAGTTTTATTAAAATATCACCCCAAATACTCTCCCTGAAAGCCTTATAACTATAGATATCGATTTTCACTGTTATAAAGAATTGTAACTAATTTTCTCATCACAAATGAGTTATTAATAAATAATCAGGACTTACGGCAAGACACTATATATAGCGCATGACAACTTCGACGAACTTCACTATGGTTTCATGGGATCGCCTAACTATTTTTATTCAAAAACCTTTAGTTTTTCAAGTCAAATAACCTTCATTTTAATTGAAGGATGTTTCAAGTCGTCAGTTAGATATTTTGATAATAATCCGTGCTTAACTTGATAAATACTTTTGTCTATTTTAGAAGCAAATCTTTTTAAAAAGTTCCACACTAATATTGCACAAGCAATATCATTCTTTTGAATTACTCGCAGACGACACTGACACGCGTCCTAAACCTGTCAATTGCTTAAATAAGAGCGTGAAATTCTTCAATTTTCCATCGAGTTTGAATCTCAAACTCTACCTCATCTCTTGATGATTGATTTAGGTCATTAGTAATAATATATTCTGTTCTGTTGGCAGACACAGTAGCCCAAAATATTTTTACTTTTTTGTCTCGTGGAAAGCCTTTAATTTTGATTCTTTTTCCCGATAATTTTTCAGTCTCAGTCCAATTTAAGTCTTGAACTTTTTTGTATTTTTCTACACCGCCTGTATCATCAACTAAGCGATGATTTTTTAAAGGACAATAATAAATTTTTCCTAGATTATCTATTAATGCCATTAATCTTTGTGTTGCATACCAACTATCCATTAATACTGTTTTAAATGGTATTTTCTTATTATTCATGCCATTAAGTATTATTTCTTCAACATGATCTATTTTTGTTTTCTTGTCAGTATCTGGGTCATAAATCCTATAATATATAATCCATAATTGTTCATTTTGAGGATTAAAATATATACAATTAACTATTCCTCTGCCACGTTAGCGCAGCTGTGCGGAACGCAAACAACTTGATGTTCATTACCACTATATTGTCGTCGTGTAAGCTTCTCTTTCAGAGGAGCTACGCTATCAATATTATATCCATACTTTTTATTAATTACTGTGTAATCAAAAATTAAATAAGCTTCTGTATCTGAAACCAATTCTTCTTTTTCATGTGGGCCGCAAACATTTCACCATAAGTCTTCTAAATTTAAAGACTCTGTTCTTAAATAGCGATTTATTGTATCATGGCTAATATTCTCCAGATGATTTGCCAAGTTTGTTATTGTAAAATTTGTGTGAGATTTAAGTAAATATTGACAGTAATCAACAAAATTAAAATTCATGTTTTTTGAAACTCATATAATCATGTCATTATTATCTAATAATTAAAGACTTTTAGGAAATAAATTTAATATTTTGTAACCTTGTTTGAATACACATTAAAAGTAATATCCATCCGAAAAAAACTAATTATAGTATTTACAATTTCATTTTGAAAGTACACTATATATAGCGTACCTCTGTAAGTACTGATAATATTGATCTTGAGTTCCAGAATCAAGGTTTTTCGTATAAGTCTCTTTGAAAATGTAAATATACATAAAGATATATGGAGATATGCGGAATGTCGGATATTATGTGAAATTATTGGTAATTAATAGCAGAAATTTGTACTATAGTCATTCTGATTTAGATTGAGACAAGATTTTCTTGCTGTGAAAGGGTTTTTAGCTAAAAAAGTATCCCATTCTTATTCGGAATGACTATACATTTAAAGATAGTAGTAATATGTAAGTATGTTAGTGCTCATTGCTATATCTACATCAGTTGAGAAATTAGAAATAAAAAGAAAATTAAAATGGGAAATATTTGAGAATTTAGAGCAGCTCAGGAAAAGGTTGACGTCTATAATTAAAGGATTAACTTCACAGATAATAGAATCTCTAGGGGGATGGGATATCATTTTAAAAGCTTTCAGGACTTACGCACCGCCACTAATGGTAGTGGCAAGATCTTGAAAACGACATTTTTTTGCACCATATATAGCGGTCTTGCGTAAGTCCTGGCTTTATTAAAGGCGGGAATTTTTACCCTAATTTACTCCTAGGTTTGACATCTTAATGCATAGTTTATGCCTACAGTCACCATGTTGATATCAGGCATATATTCTTAAGTTTCAGCCGGTTTTTTCGACTTTCGTAATCTACTTTCCTATTCCTTATTTTGTGACTGTAGTAATGTTCAATTGCATTTATATGACTCTTTTCTATCCATTAAGGTTCTGCAAGTTTTCCATCGCAATTCATAAATTTTTTCCTTAAGAACCTGATTAATCAGGAATTGAAACCTCTCCTGATTCTATAGAAGGATGGGTAGTTTTTATATGGTTATTTTGGTCTTTGGTAGTTAAGCGATCGCAACTAATTTGTGGCGATCGCTTAATAATTTTATACCTATTCTATTGTAACAATATTTTTTGTGACAATATTTTTTGAAATTGGTATAATGCCATGTCAGGTAGCATCATTTGTGTATAATAGAAGGGGAGAAAAATAATTGCCCCGAGAGATCGCCACTCTTCAAGCACTTGATAAATTATCAGTAGGCAACCAACGAAAACAAGTGAGACCTGTTTAGGAGCGATATTGCTACGCAAAGCTACCGCGAACGCTGTTGCATTAAGTTAATACATGGATCATTTACTATAGAACCCATTTGGTATCTCTAAAAATTTAGGCGATCGCTAACCTTTTAAGCATCAGTCGAATAAAACAAAGATTAATCTTAGCAGTAGTATTTTCCAGAGTGCGCATCAATTTTTTTGGCCAAGCTTTTACACCTCTCCATCGAGGAATTGGTTCTTTCAATGACCCACCTGGCTTTGACACGAACTTACCCTGTTTTTCCTTCCTGTTTTTTCTCCACCTTTGATGGTTTTGGTGATAGTTTCAGCCGAATTTTGGTCTGTATCGCAGGATAGATTTTTTGTAACTCCTGTATGATTTTTTCGGGGTGGTATCCATTATCAAGTAAAATAGTGATTTTAGGAATGTTTACAGGTTTGGACTTAAAGTAGTCAATATTGTTTGACAACATTTCAATTAATCCGTCATCATCAGAAACTAATGCTTTTGTGCAATGAGCAAAAAAAGGAAAGCCTAGACTATCTACTGCTAAGTGTCTCTTAATTCCATTAGTAGCTTTGTAGAGACAGAATCCCTTGGACTTGACACTAGCATTACAAGTATTTTTTACTACCTGTGAATCAATGATTATTAAAGTTGTCCCGGAGCGCTTTTTTTTACCTGTTGACCTACTTGAGAGTGCAATACATCTCTAATTTGCTCAATTACCCCTGAAGTTCGCCACTTTTTATAATGCCAAAATACTGTGGAATAAGGAGGTAAATCTTTAGGCAAATCAGACCAATTACAACCGTTCTTCAGTTGATAGAGTACACCGTCCAATATTTGTCTTTTACTCCATTTCGTGGGACAAGTTTTCTTTTTTTTTGGCAACAATGGTTCAATCAAAACCCATTCTTCATCTGTTAAACCACTTGAATATGGCATGTAGCCACCTATAAGTTAAATAATTGGCGATCGCTACTTATTATACCCTTGGACGTAAAAGATACCAAATGGGTTCTATATCTTCCATCTGAGATAAATTTTCAAAAGTTTGATTACAAAGAGGTTCATTAATTATTGGCCTGAGTCCTTCGGCTGGTTGTAGTTCTGGTGTATGGGCTGGTAAGAACTCCAAATGCAATCCTTCTGGAATTTTCAGTTTTTGACCACTGTGTCAACCGGTTCTGTCTAGCACTAATATCATGTGCTTATTTTTTCTGTTACCAAAATGTTCAGCTAACTCAGCCAACACTTGGTTAAAAACAGTAATATTGACCAAGGGCAAGAGCCATCAGTATGTTTGCTCCTGACTGGGGATGTACAAACCCATAGAACCAAAACCACTGAAAACGCCAGTTAACCTCTGTAGTTGGTTGTACTCCCACAGATGTCCATACTCGTCGGAAAATTGGTTTGAGGCCCAAACAATGTTCATCCATTCCTCAGAGTTCAACAGTGGCCTCTGGATATTCAGCATTAAAAAGTTCAAATCGGTAGCAGAGCTTTTTTTCCATTCCTCTTGTTCGGTTGGGGTTGCCGATTTCTGATGCTCAGGTCAAGGGATTCGTAATCTATATCTCATTAAGCGTAAATATTTCCATCCCCTGCGCCGATCAACTCGATGGTCAATTAATTCTGTTAACCAATCCCCCACCTTGCGGCCATTCCATAGTCCTCCATCTGGTGCTTTCTCCTGGAGGGCCATTTCTAGTTGGGCTTGCCGTTCATCACAGAGGAATCCTTGCTGTTCCAAAATCTGCATTTTTGGAGAAGTCTAATGTGTTGGGAGAGCCTAGGGGCAGCTATATCGCATTCGGTACTCAAAGGGAGGAATTTTTCACCTAAATCTATCATAACCAAAAATTTGAAGTCCTTGCCTTGCCTTACTTTGCCTTACTTGAAGAATATTCAAGGTTTCTACTATAACCTACAGAATATGGGTTAAATTTGAAATCCTCCCCGGCCTAAAGCCACTGGGTAACAACCGAGCCGTAGCCCCTCAGCAGGTTGACATTTCACAGGCTGCTGCTACTTTGGCAGTAGTCTGGCTGCTGGCCTCAATGTCCGTTTTTTGTCTCGGTAAGCCCACCCGCGACTAATGTATTTCTTGTGAACTAAAAAGCAAGAAGGATACAGCCTGTGAAAAAAAATCAACTAAAAAGTCGCCCGCTTATGGGCGAGGCTTTGAACCCAATTTTTCGGTAAAAAACCTACCCCTGTGAAGATGGGGTTCTGGGGGAGATAGGAAGAAGAGGAGGCAGGAAGCTGGAAAGATTGAATATTCAAGTATGGATAAAACAAGTATGGATAAAATTATAAACATATTATAATATATAACTGAATTCTATAAATGATTGTAATTTAGATGCATATATAGCAATAGCCATTACCATTACTATTAAGACATTCTAGCGCTTCTATAATTTAGTTATAGTAAGAATTTAATTGCTGACTACTGACTTTAGAATTCAGTATAGTGGCCAATTTCTCCATTAATTAATCTTTTCTCAAAAATGACTTGATATGATTGACGAACTCTTGATGATCTACTACTGGTTTAGAAATATAACCGTCAGCACCACTTTTCCTCAAAAAATTTTCTCGATCACCTGACATAGCATGAGCTGTTAATAATATAATTGGTACTTTAGGTATCGTAGGATCAGATTTCAAAAGTCGAGTAATTTTAATGCCATCAAAAGATTCACCTTTGTAAACGCTATGAGTGAGAGAAACATCCATCAAAATTAAGTCTGCTTGTTTTGAGCTAACAATTTCAACCACCTCTTTCACATCTTCTGTATGCTTAACAGTTAAACCACCTCTTTTGGTCAAAATCTTAGAAAAAACCTTAGCATTAACTTGATCGTCTTCTACTATTAAAATAGTACTCATATAATTCTCCTGCTAAATACCTGTGAGTATAATAATTGCCACCATATAGTTTAGACTAAATTCTATAAGATAAGCCAATAATAGTTAATTTGTTTTAACTAAAACTAATTAACTATTCAACAAAGGCTTTCTCAACTCATAAACAGCCATAATCTCTCGTTTTTCTGATACTTTATTATTATTTAAGTTATCAGTACCGACTACTAAAGCCAGAGGTTTGAAATAGGCAAGTTGATTTTTTTCATACCCTATCTAAGGAGAGGTTTAAGACCTAAATTTTTGGATCAAATTTTGGACTTTTAAATTCCCATAAAGAAACTTACAACTTAGCCTTTTTACTTTTGCGGAATTCCCTACTGGAGAGTACAAAGTTCTTCTCAAAAATGATGAGCTTTCAATGCTGAAAGTATTACTGGAAAAGGTTTACAACACCTACAGTTTTTTTGAGAGAGTTTCTAACCTAGAGATGACTGAAAGCCTTATCTAGCAATAGTTATTCCCAGAACTTTGCACTGTCTAGTTCCCTAGTAATATGCCTAAAATCTTTTAGTTATGGTACAGCAATTTTTAGGATGGTGAGGTATAGTTTAATACTAACAGGACTTACGCAGTACCGCTATGTATGGTGGAAAATTTTGTCATTTTCTAGATATTGCCACTACAATTAGTGCCGTTGCGTAAGTCCTGACTAATTTATATTCCCTATTTCCTCCCTCTTCCATATTCCCTCACTATTCCCTATCTGAAATACTAACTCATGGCCAAACAATTAAATTTACTTTCCGGAAAAGTTATTACTACATCACTCCATATAGAAATGCAGCAATCATATCTTGAATATGCCATGAGTGTGATTGTTGGCCGAGCTTTGCCAGATGTTAGGGATGGACAAAAACCAGTTCATCGCCGAATAATATACGCTATGCACGAACTTGGCCTCACTCCAGATAGACCATTTCGGAAATGTGCCAGGGTAGTTGGAGACGTTCTGGGAAAATATCATCCACACGGCGACCAAGCTGTTTATGATGCTATGGTGCGGATGACTCAAAATTTTGCCACTCGTTATCCATTGCTTGATGGCCACGGTAACTTTGGCTCCATTGACAATGACCCTGCTGCCGCCATGCGCTACACGGAAAGTCGCTTGGCATTAATTGGCAATGAAGGTTTACTGACCCAAATTGGTGAAGCTATAGTTGACTTTACCAACAACTTTGATGGTTCTCAACAAGAACCTAAAGTATTACCAGCACAACTACCATTTTTATTACTCAATGGTTCTTCTGGAATTGCTGTAGGAATGGCGACTAATGTTCCACCACATAATTTAGGTGAGGTCGTAGATGGCCTCATTGCCTTAATTGACAATCCTAATATTTCTGATCAAAAGTTATTTCAATTAATTCCTGGGCCTGACTTTCCTACTGGAGGGGAAATTGTCAGTACAGATGGAATTATTGATACTTATACTAAGGGTCGAGGTAGCATCCCCATCAGGGGTGTAGCAACTATTGAGCAAGTACCCACAGGTCGTGGACGACGCACAAAAACAGCTATTGTGGTCACAGAATTGCCTTTCCAAGTTAATAAAGCAGGTTGGATTGAAAAAACAGCAGAGTTAGTTAATGCTGGCAAGATAGAAGGTATTGCTGATTTGCGGGATGAGAGCGATCGATCTGGTATTAGAGTTGTCATAGAGCTAAAACGTGAAGCTGACCCTAGTGTTGTACTCCATCATCTTTATCAACATACTGACTTACTTTCTAAATTTGGTGCGATTATGCTAGCATTGGTTAATGGACAACCACGACAATTATCTGTACGAACACTTTTACAAGAATTTCTCAGTTTTAGGGAACAGACTCTCATCCGTCAATATACCCATGAATTAGAAATAGCTCAAGCTAGATGTCATATTGTCGCGGGTTTGCTCACTGCTTTAACAGAATTGGATACAATAATTGATATTCTCAGAAATGCATCGGATGGCAGCACTGCTAAAGTTAGCTTTCAAGAAAGTTTGGGTTTAAGTGAAAATCAAGCTGATGCTATTCTAGCAATGCCAATGCGGAGACTAACTGGTTTGGAAAAACAAAAGTTAGAGGAAGAATATGAGCAACTAAAGGGGAAAATACAAGAATTAGAAAATTTATTGAGCGATCGCAATCAACTTCTCAAAACCCTCAAAAAAGAATTGCGGACCCTAAAGCGTAAATATAACGACCCTAGGCGTACTCGAATTATTGACCAAGTAGAATTAAAAAATACCAATAATGTTGCATCTATTTCTCAACAAAAAGGCTATCTAGAAACTGATAATAAAGAAACAGAGAAACAAACTAAAGGTAGAGTTAGAAAATCAAGAACTAAAACAGTTGAATCGCAAGTTTTAACTTTGGAAGCTGCTCCGCCACCTATAGAAAAAGTTGTCATAGAATTTAGCCACCGAGGATATGTCAGACGACTTCCTGCTAAAGGATTTGAGAAACATCAAATTGATAAAAAATATCATATTACTATCGAAAATAGTGAGGATTTTACTACTAATATAATTGAGGCAACTACTGACAAAACTTTAGTATTATTAACTCGTACTGGTAAAGCATATCCTCTGAAAGTAAATGATATTCCTTCTGGTTCTAACCGTTCAACAATACGAAATGAAAATAAAGGGGCACCTTTAGTAACTTTACTACCCCCATCAGCAACAAAAGAAATTACCGATGCTCGTAGAGCAATTATTGTTGCTCAATTGATTTTAAATGAAGCAGAGGAGAATAAAGACTTAATCATGTTGACTCAAAATGGCAAGATTAAACGTTTATCTTTGTCTGATTTAAGTAAGCTGACAAATCGTGGTGTAACAGTAATTAAACTTAAAGAAGATGATGAATTACGTTATGTTAATTTGGGTAAAATTGGAGAACAAGTTGTTTTAGCAACTTCTGGTGGGCGATTATTAAGATTAGAAATAGATGACGAACAATTACCATTAATGGGGCGTGCTGCTCAAGGTTCTCAAGCAACTAGGTTAAGGAAACAAGAAGAGTTAGTTGGTTGTGTGACTTTGGATAGAGGAGGTAATTTATTGTTAGTTTCTCAACATAGTTATGGTAAGCAAATTTCTGTTGCTGCTTTGCGAGTAGCTAATCGTGGTGGTATTGGCCAAAATGTTTTTCAGTTTACTAGACAAGATGATACTTTGGCAGGGATAGTTGCTAGTGGTTTAGATGTTCTGGTTCAGATGTTGACAACCGACGATAGGGTCTTTGGAATGATTGCTGATGGGGTAAAAGTTTATGGGCAGGATGATCACGGCGAGCGCCTACTGAAGTTGGGTGCAAAGGAAAGCATTATTAAAGTGGTTAGTTATTAAAATGAAGTACAGAGTAAATGGTGAAAATATTTGTAGTGCAGTCATCTTGCCCGCGATAGGTGTACCTCATAACAACGAGAACCGCTGTATCAGTTACAGCAAATTCCAAGTATATGAAGTACAGCTCACGGGGTGACAAGTAAGCTTAATGCTAGATACAGTAATCATTTTAGACAATAAGTTGAATAATAATTCAATTTAAAAAGAATGCGATTTTGAGCTTGGGAAGTAGCGATCGCCAATTTACTCTTATCCACCATCTGTGTTGAATAATTATTCAAGCTGAATTATAATATAATTATAATATAATATTATTAAACTCCTCACATAAATTAATTTATTGTTAATCAAAAATTATAGTCTAATTAACCACTTTATTCATTGCTTTGAGTCCCCTTTTATAATATAGTAATTTATGAGGATTAAGGGTCATTAAATTTGCTACTAATTCTTAGCATGGAAATCATCATTTATTGCCCAATAAATCATAGATAATCCTACAAAAAAACTACTGTGTCTTCTTTCTTTTCTACCTTTTTCATTAGTTCTTGATATATATTCT
>JAKQYF010000170.1 GCA_023356535.1 Trichodesmium sp. MAG_R03
AACCTGAAAAATTTATCTAGTATCAGGAGCCGTATGAGTTGGAAACTCTCATGTACGGTTCTGAAGGAGAGGTGAGGAGGCGAAATCCTCCCATCGACTCTATCAAAAGTCTTTTTCAGGAGTAGGGAACCCACCCCTAACATCTCCCAGAATGAGAAGTAGGGAGATTTTGCTAACGCAAAGCTCCGCTAACGCTACGGGACATAAAACGCATTTTTGTTATGCAACGTCCCTACAGAGGAACGGGGAATTGGTAGAGGAGGTAGTGGGATATATTTGTCCCTTAATTTTTTTTGCCATGAGAGAGCCCAAAATACTAACTTTTTGAGCTCTCCAGACCGAAAACTAGACAGTTTTTTCGAGTTTAAAATGCTCAAACCTTTATGTGTCAATACTTTTGGATTAAATCAGTAAACCCTAACTACTATGGCTCAATCTTCTCAACTACGGCTCCAAAAATTAGCCTCCTACTTATGTCCTTATTGGCAAAAGTCTTCATTGGGAATTTTATCCCTTCTCATAGTCAATGGCTTAGGAATCTATATTCCTAAATTAATCAGTCAAGCTATAGATAATTTGGAGGTAGCAATTGAATTTAATGAATTCTTATACTATGTGCTGACAATTGTAATTTTTGCCTCCATTATGTGCGTAATTAGAGTACTCTCCCGCATACTCATATTTGGAGTGGGGCGACAGGTCGAATTTGATCTTAAACAAAAGATTTTTAATCGACTATTAAAACTAGAACCATCCTACTTCAGTAATAATACAATTGGAGATTTAATTAACCGTGCCACAAGTGATGTTGATAATATTCGCAGACTATTAGGCTTTGCAGTATTAAGTATTAGCAATACAATTTTTGCTTATGGTTTAACCATACCAATTATGCTTTCTATTAATGTGCGGTTAACTCTCTTAGCGATTTCTGTTTATCCTATTATGCTAATACTGGTAAAAATATTTAGCAATAAATTGAAAAGTCAACAATTAGCTGTGCAAGAAGAGCTTTCTAATATGAGTGATTTGATTCAAGAAGATATGAATGGTATTTCTCTAATCAAAATATATGCTCAAGAAGAAAATGAAAGACGAGCTTTTAGTGAATATAATCAACGACTTTTAGATGTTAATTTAGACTTAGCAAGAACTCGTAATATTCTTTTTCCTCTCCTAATTAGTTTGGCAAGTTCAAGCTTATTAATATTACTAGTTAATGGGTCAAGCTACTTAGAAACTGGTGAATTAACAGTTGGTAATTTTGTCGCCTTAATTATTTATATTGAGCGTTTAATTGTACCTACCGCATTATTAGGTTTTACAATTACTGCTTATCAAAGAGGAGAAGTAAGTATTGACCGCATAGAAGCTATTCTTACAGTTGAACCAAAAATTAAAGACTATAAATCACCTCTAACTTTTCCACAAGTAGTACAAGGTTCGATAAAAAGTCAAGGATTAACATACACCTATCCAGGTAGTAAAATACCAGCTTTAGATAACATTAATTTTCTGATTCAACCAGGAGAAACTATTGCTATTGTTGGTCCTATTGGTGCGGGTAAATCAACTTTAGCAAATACACTACCTAGACTTTTAAATATTGATATTGATCAATTATTTATAGATGGTTATGATGTGCATAAATTAAGATTAGAAGATTTACGCAAGACGATCGCCTACGTTCCCCAAGAAAGTTTTCTTTTTAGTACAACTATTAAAAATAATATCTGTTATGGAGATCCAGTAAAAGAACAAAAAGCAATAGAATTTGCTGCTAAACAAGCACAAATTCATACAGAAATTCTCAACTTTCCACAACAATATGAAACCATAGTCGGAGAAAGAGGGATTACTTTGTCAGGAGGACAAAGACAGAGAACAGCATTAGCAAGAGCATTATTAGTTGATAGGCCAATATTAATTTTAGATGATGCACTTTCCAGTGTCGATAATCAGACAGCAACCAATATTTTGCAAAATCTATCCACAGGAACTCAAAAGAAAACTGTAATTTTTATTACTCATCAAATGTCTGCTGTTGCTGCTACTGCTGATAGAATTTTTGTGATGAATAAAGGTAAAATTGTTCAAGCAGGAAATCATGCAGAATTATTCGGAAAACCAGGTTTATATCAGTTACTTTGGCAGCAACAAAACCTGAAAAAGCTCTCAGAATAGAATTGAAAAAAAATATGCAAGCAACAAGTATTTAAAAAATTAAGCGTTCATTTTTCAACTCTTACCTCTTTCTTGTTTTTTCTCCCTCAATTTCAACAATATTTCATCATGTACTTCCCGTGTAATAGGATATAAATAAGCTAATAATAATCCAACTATTAAAAATATAGTAGGCAAGGGAGCGATCGCCACCCGAACTGCTAAAAGTGCTGACTCTGGTTGAGTAGGTGGAGTTTCCCCAGGAATAGTTTCAATAAATCCAGCAATTTCTAAAGCTACTCCCACTAAAAATAACCCAATAGCTAATCCTATCTTTTGCAAAAAAACCATAAAAGAATAAAAAATTCCTTCCCTTCTTTGCCCTGTATTTAACTCATCTAAATCAATAACATCTGGTATCATTGACCAAGGAACTAAATAAGCTGTTGATACTCCAAAACCTGCTATTATTGCTAACAAATACATTAAACCAACTTGTCCTGGTTGGATCAAAAATAATCCACCTTGAGCAATTATCCATAAACAAATACCCATAAAATAAACTGCTTTTTTACCCACCTTTTTACTAACAAAACTCCAGACAAATAACATAATTAACGCAGTACCTTGTACAACGATCGCCACTTTTGGAAAAGTCGTTTCTGGTAGCTGCATCCAGTCAATTACAAAGTAAGGCAAAATTGAAGCTGTTAATTGTACTCCTAACCAAGAACACAAATAAATTCCAATGACAAATATAAACGGACGATTACTAAAAGCTACACGAATTTGTTCAACAATTGGTAAATTAGTATTATTATCTTCTTCCTTTTTTGTATTATTAGAAAGTGTTCGATCGCGAGTACCAAAAAAACACCAATAAATAGGTAAGACAGCAATTATGGCACAGACCATACCTAAGACTAAATATTGTTGAATAGGATTATCTTTGAAAATAGAAAAAATTAATTGAGCAATAACCAAAGAAAGAATACTACCACCAATAGAAAATGCAAACCTAAAACTATTTAAACTCGTGCGTTCATGAAAATCTTGTGTTAGTTCTGGAGTTAAGGCAGCGTAAGGTAAATTAACAACAGTATAAGCAACATTAAATAACACAGCAATTACTATATAATACCAAAATAAAAAAGACTGATTTGTAGTAGGAACTATCCATTGCAAAAAAAACAAAACTCCGAAAGGAATAGCACCAAAAACCATCCAAGGATAACGTCTTCCCCAAGGATGAACAGTGCGATCGCTCATCACTCCAATTATTGGGTCATTAATAGCATCAGCAATTTTCCCAATCATCAAAATACTACCTGCGATACCAGCCGGTAAACCAGCAACATTAGTGAAGAAATATAATAAGAAAAATACCTGGATATTAGCACAAATAGCAGGACCTAAATCACCAGCACCATAAGCTATTTTTGTCCAGAAATTAAGCTTTTCAGTTTGTAGAGAATAATTATTCATAAATTCGTTTAGTTAGTTTTTTTTATCTGAACCAATCTAATACAATTATTATAAAATTACATAATGTTCGGATAATTAGGAACGTCTCTTAAATAAGACCGGAAATTTGTAGTTTATGCCATAAAAACTGCTTGAGCGTAATTAATTGTCTCCGGCTTTATTTTGTTCTCATTCCCTACCTAATAATAGGGGGATACAGGGCAGTTTCATTCTCAAATTTGGGGATCTTCTTATCTATGAATTGAAGGCAGTTTTATCCATTTTTTTCTCTGAAAATATCAAATATTAGAAAAAAATGGCGCGATAGCTTATTATGAAAGGCTTTTAGATACCTAACCCGAAATGGGTAGGGTAGGGTAGAGAATGAAAACATCCTGACCTCTACCCTCAGGGCAAACGCGTCTAATTTGCTGAATTCTATAGTCATTCTGATTTAGATTGAGACAAGATTTTCTTGCTGTGAAAGGGTTTTTGGCTGAAAAAGTATCCCATTCTTATTCGGAATGACTATATATATAGTTTTTGTCAAATTAAATAAACACTATATCTGGAAAGCCTATAGTTAAAAAACGCAAACCATGATGGCTTATTGACAAGATGCGTTTCCCCTCCTCTTACTCTCACCCATCAGACTTTTTCAGCCTTTTTCCCCAAACCTTATTTATACCAAATCCGGGTATCAAAGCAGTCTTATCTCATCAACCAATCCCTTATTTAGCAACAGCTGTAGCTTAAAAAAATATCCTCTAACGAAGGCAGATTTGGTATGATTAACAAGACTTACTGAAGGGCGCTATATAGTATGAACCCTTACGGCTCTCCCTGTGTTCGCCATCTAAACTAGGTTTCCCTTGGCTAGGACCTGATACTAAATCCGGTTTACACAGAAGGTTTATTAAAAGGGTAAAGCAAAAGGCAGAAAGGTTAGAAGGATTTGGAAAAATTAGTTTTTCATGGATTCGGATTTGGTCTGACTGGGTATTTTGGGCAAGTCTTAGTGATTTGAAAAACAATAATCACGAAAAAACAAGTTTCTTGTTTAAGTGCATAAGTTATGATCAAGCTTAAAAGCTGAAATCAATAAACCAAAGCACCAAAATTCCTAATACACCAATTCCGAGCACAATAGTGACAATATAAGATTGACCTTTACCAGATACTCCGTACTTCAAACTTTGCCCGCTAAAAATAGTTACCAAACCAACTAAATTAACTATTCCATCAACAATATAACGATCAATCCAAGCATTTAACTTTGAGAGTTGACTAACCGCAAAAACTACAGTTACATCATAAAAGCGATCCACATAAAAATCATAAGCAAGCAAATCTTGAGTAAAACGGAAAGGAGCTTGTATTGGCCGAGACCAAGTTCTACCTAACTTCATCGTACTACCAAGAACAACACCAAATAAACCAGACGTTATCAACAAAATGATAATAGCCAAATTCAGATCACCCTGGTCAGGCAAAAGTGATAACCTTTGCATCATAATCGGAGTTAACAGAGCAACAATAATTAACGATACCATTGGCACAGCCATAAGCCAAGGAACTTCTGGTGCTCGTCTAGTTTTAGGCTTCGGCTCACCCAAGAATACTAAACGGAAAACACGAGTTAAATTTAAAGCACTCATAAAATTAACAAATAACAAAATAGGTACTACCCAAGGATAGATAACCCAAAAACGATCTAACCCTTCTTGCAACGCCCAGAAACCACCCAAAGGTAACAACCCTACTAAACCAGTAGTTCCTACCAAAAAAGAAGTAGTAGTTACAGGCATTCGAGGCCCTAAACCACCCATTTCCGTGAGGTCTTGACTATTAGTAGTTAATATTACACTGCCAATACTCATAAACAATAATGCTTTAGCAATACCATGTGCCAAGAGTAACAATAAGCCAAAAGATGTCCATTGTGTACCAACAGCAATGAAAACTAATCCCAGATAAGCGCTTGTAGAATGAGATAAAGCACGCTTCATATCGATTTGAGCTACAGCAACTAAAGAAGCCCCGATCGCAGTTACAGCTCCAATCACCACTAATACATCTAGAGCTATGGGAGCAATAACTAAAATTGGCTGGATTTGGATCAGTACATAAGCTCCAATAGAAACCACCACAGTGTTTCGTAAAATAGAAGCAGGGTTCGGACCTTCCATGGCTTCATCTAGCCATAGATGCAGAGGAAATTGAGCACATTTACCTATTGGCCCAGCAATTAGAGCCAAGCCTAACAAATTGGCCGTTATGGGAGACAGTTCTACTTTTTCCGCCCATTCATATAGATCGGTAAAGTTCATACTTCCAGCCAGAGCTGAAATAGCAACTACCCCCATTAGTAGTAAAACATCTCCTACTCGCTTCGTTAAAAAAGCATCTCTAGCTGCTGTTACTACTAAAGGTTGAGCATACCAAAAACCAACTAATAAATAAGTAGAAAGAGTCAGCATTTCCAGTAAAGCATAAGAAACGAACAAAGAATCGCTAATTGTCAAGCCACTTATTGCTGCTTCAAAAAATCCCATTAGGCCAAAAAATCTAGCCAATGCCCAATCTTTTTCTAGATATCCCAATGCATAAACTTGGGCCAATAAGCTCAGAGCTGTGATCACATCCATAGCCCCAATAGTCACTGACGATATATTTAAGGCAAAGGATAGATTTAGGTCTGCAACTTGTAACCAATTGAATATTATTTCTTGTGGCTCTAGATTCCAGAAAGCTTTATAGACAATAGAACCATGAATGAAGGCTAATAATGTCATCAACAAATTAAAATAAGCTGCTGGCCTTGGCCCGGTTTTCTGGATAATTCCTGTTGACCATGGTAGAGTCGAAATTGCTCCAACTAAGCCATAAAAAGGTATCCACCAAAAGTGTTCAGTGAGAAAGTCGATCATTATATTTTTTTTTATCGATAAAATAAATTGGGTCTACAACCTCATGGACTATAATGGTTATCTGCCAAAGCGATTTTGTCGATAACTTTATTTCTAATTCCCCCCTTTTTCAGCTATTTCTGATCAGGAACTTCTGAAAACCTGGTAGGCAAAAGAAGACCCTTCACCGGGGCAGGCTTTTTGTGAAAGTCTTATGGGATAAGGCAAACAAGATTTAGAAAAATTAACAACTTAAACGCTTGCCCTATATAGCTTTCACAGTTTTTTTGTACAAGAAACCTACCTCTATGAAAAAGAAGACCCACCTTTAACCCCAACCTTGGAGGCAGTAGGGAGCAGGGGAGAATAGAGAAAAGATTATAGTAGCTAGGCAAAACTACTTTAAGTTCTCAAAAAAATATATTCTTCAATACACTTTTTCTCCAACAAAAGCTTCTCCAAAGGTTTAAACATAATTTATGTATTTTGTCAAGTTTTATGCTAAGTTTTAAAGATATTTATCAAGCATAGCTTTTTAAGAAGGCTAGGGGGTATCAAAACTGTCAATAAATAATATCTTGACAGACCCTTAGAGAGGAAAGTAATCTACCCAAAGAAAAGAAGGTAGGTATACCTATAAAAGTAATAAAAAAAATGTAGGATTTATAGTTGGAAGTCAAGGATCTCTGAATTCACAAGTAAGTCCAAAGATTTTAATCTTAGAAAATTTATTTTTATCAATAGTTGCAATTATAAATTATGATGATATTTGATATTGTCAACGATGCCATGTTTCTCTATGCTGTAAAGTATAGCATTTGATAGATTTTGATTGTAAAAATGCAAATTTTCTTCAAAGCTATCTAGAGACAATATTGGCCTCAATGCTTAAGTTAACTTCTGTCAATAGGAGAGAAAAGAATGCCAATTGCTGTGGGAATGATTGAAACTAGAGGCTTTCCAGCAGTAGTAGAAGCTGCTGATGCTATGGTTAAAGCAGCTAGAGTTACCCTAGTGGGTTATGAAAAAATAGGTAGCGCTCGTGTAACAGTAATTGTCCGAGGAGATGTTTCGGAAGTACAAGCTTCTGTCGCAGCGGGAATAGAATCAGCTAAAAGAGTTGATGGTGGTGAGGTTGTATCAACTCATATCATTGCTCGTCCCCACGAAAACTTAGAGTATGTCTTGCCAATTCGATATACTGAAGAGGTAGAACAGTTCCGAACTTATTAACCTAATTATTGGAAGCAGTTGAGGCCACCCTAAATCTTTGGATTAACTTCTATTTAGGAAGATTTTGTTTGGAGAACTAGGAATAGATGATTTAAACTCTACAGCTAAACAAAACAAGTTTTGTAGCTCAAAACATTATTGCTCCCTGGAAAAGATTGTTTTACTTGAGCAAATTAATGTTTGGATGGAGTTTGAAGATTATTAATGCCATATATTCAATATAAGAAGTAGTCGTGATTCTACAAAATCCCAGCTTAATGCGAGTGAATCACTAATACTGAAAACTAGCTTCTAATCCTAAAAGCTTAGTCAAATTTGATACTTACAGCAGATTTCGGGCAAATGATGTATAGGGTAAATGGTAAAAATCATTAAGTGCGGGTATCTTGCCCGCGTGGGTGTACCTTATAACAATGGAAAACGCTGTATTTGTAGGCAATTAACTAAGCAGATATCTATATATACTAGGTTTGGAAATCCTTCTTATACTTTTTTGGGTTGTAGGGGATGTCAATTAACAAAAATCAAAAACCAACAAACTAATCCAATAATATCACGGAGTAAAGATAATGTCAATTGCCGTTGGAATGGTAGAAACCCTAGGTTTTCCAGCAGTTGTAGAAGCGGCAGATGCAATGGTGAAAGCTGCACGAGTCACCCTTGTTGGCTATGAAAAGATTGGTAGTGGTCGTGTAACCGTAATTATTCGTGGAGATGTATCAGAAGTACAAGCTTCAGTATCAGCAGGAGTTGATAACGTCAGACGGGTGAATGGAGGCCAAGTTATGTCAACTCATCTAATTGCCCGCCCTCATGAAAACCTAGAGTATGTTCTACCTATTCGTTATACTGAAGAGGTTGATCAGTTCCGCGAAAGTACGACTGCAGTCCGTTCAGTCGGCAGATAATACAAGGAATTTGATTTCGGATGACAGATTTGAGATTGAATCCTCTGTAATTTTTACTGTAACTAAATTTCCGAGTTGCGAGAATCTCCTAACTGCTCTGATATCTGCTATATCTATGAATATACTAGTGGAGAGATTTTTTCCATTGTCTAAGATTTGTTCTAGCTTTAGTAATGTAATGGGTATGCTATTAAGTCTTTTAACCTTTGATTGCTAAAAATGTGGTTTGTTTATCTATCGCCTACCATATGCAATTATAAAGAGTGAGAGATGTGGTTTTCTTAACTGTTAATACCTGTGGAGGTCATGCTGCAAAATATTACCGTAGAAGCAGGAAGTAAATATTAAGGTGTTAGGACTTACGCAAAGAAACCGGGTTTCTAGGATAAATAGTTGTTTTGCACAATAAATATTGACGAAAAAACCGGTTTCTACACTCGCCTGCTTAAATCCTTGGTGTTACTAAATTGTGGTGTTTTATATTATAGTTGTTTGGAAATAAAAATTTAAAATGCTCAAAAGCTTACTCTATAAGCTTTTCAAGATTTTAACACTCAAAGGCACTATAAACCTGGACTAATAAGGGTTTTAGCCATTTTTTGGGCTTAATTCCCAGCCACTCTATTAGTTTGATGGAGTAGAATGAATTTACTGAAAAATTGGGTCTAAAGCCTCACCTATAAGTGAGGGACTTTTTAATTCATTAAGTGGAAAGACATAAGCCTATAATATTACTGTCACAGGTGGACAATCTGAGACATTAAACGGGCTTGGAGGAAAGCTTAGAACTACCATCAAGGCAAGAAGTACCCAATGAAACTTCTACCCACTGAAGACCTACGGCTTATTAGTAATATCCCCGTTTTCAGGTCGGAGAAGATGGTAAAAACTTCGTTCAGGTAAAACTCTCAAATCTGAAATCATGTAATTCAAACAGATTATGCAAGTCGCCAAAGTTCGTGGTACCGTTGTCAGCACCCAGAAAGAATCTAACTTAAGAGGAACAAAACTACTTTTGCTGCAATTCATAGATGAAGAAGGCCATCCACTACCAAAGTATGAAGTAGCCGCCGATAACGTCGGTGCCGGAATCAATGAATGGGTTTTGGTTAGCCGTGGTGGAGCAGCTCGTGAAATACCAGGCAGTGAAAAAATTCCTGTAGATGCCAGGGTAGTAGCTATTATTGACACGATAACTGTGGACAATTGCATGATCTACGGTAAAAAAGATGAATATCGTTGAACAGTCCACTACTAAACTGTTGAACTGTTGGATGTTGAACTATTTAATTTCAACTCCACTCTTGAGAGCGAGGCCTGACAATAAAAAATTTACCGAAAAATTGGGTCTCTATTGCCTCGCCCTTCTAGGGCGGCTTTTTAGTTGATTTTGTTTTCATAAAAATAGCAATCCTATTTTATTAATGTCAAAAATTTTGCCACTTTTTGAGAATAGGTGAAGGAAAAAATAAAGTATGCCACACCGTAAACAACCAGCTCCACCCACCCCCTGGTCAAAAAACTTGGCGCAGCCTAAGATTGATGACACAGCCTATGTCCACTCCTTTTCCAATATTATTGGAGATGTCCGTATTGGAGCTAATGTATTAGTAGCTCCCGGTACATCAATTCGTGCAGATGAAGGTACTCCTTTCTTTATTGGAGCAGGAAGTAATATTCAAGATGGAGTAGTTATCCATGGTTTAGAACAAGGACGAGTTATAGGAGATGACCAACAAGAGTATTCTGTATGGATAGGTAAAAATGCTTCTATCACTCATAAAGCTCTAGTTCATGGTCCTTGCTATATCGGTGATGACTGTTTTATCGGCTTTCGTTCTACAGTTTTTAACTCCCGCATTGGTGAAGGGTGTATAGTTATGCTTCACGCTCTCATCCAGGATGTAGAAATTCCTCCTGGTAAGTATGTGCCTTCAGGAGCAATTATTACTAATCAACAGCAAGCAGATCGTTTGCCAAATGTACTAACCAATGATCTGGAGTTTGCCCATCATGTGGTGGGGATTAACGAATCTTTACGAAAAGGTTATCTGTGTGCGAACAATATATCTTGTATTACCCCTATTAGAAATGAAATGAATATTAATTATACAAATGGTAACAGTTACAACTCTTCAGGAGCAACTGGTAGATTGAACCCAGAAGTAGTTGCTCATGTCAAACAGCTAGTATCCCAAGGATATTCTGTTGGTACAGAACACGCTGACACCCGTCGCTTCAAAACAGGTTCCTGGAAAAGTTGTTCTCCAATTGAAAGTAGTAACTCTTCAGAAATAGTAGCGGCTCTAGAGGCTTGTATACAAGAACATTCTACAGAGTATGTACGGATGTTTGGTATAGACCCTAAAGCTAAACGTCGCATATCTCCAATTATGATTCAACGTCCTGATGGCAAAAAAGTTACTCAAAAATCAACTACTGGTAACTACAGTGTTCCTGCTGCTACTGCTAATGGTAAGATTGAAACTGTTACTGCTTCCAAGACTACAGGTTTAACTCCCATAGCAGTAAATCAAGTTAATTCTTTACTGTCTCAAGGATACAAAATTGGTACGGAATACGCCAATGAACGTCGTTTTAAAACTAGCTCTTGGCAAAACGGTCCGACTATTTCTGAGACTAGTTCTACACAAGTTTTGGCTGCTCTAGAACAATTTTTAGCAGCACACAATGGTGAATATGTACGTTTAATTGGTATAGACCCTAAAGTTAAACGTCGTGTTGTAGAAACATTAATTCAACAACCAGGCGATCGCCCAATTCAACAATCTGTATCTACTTCTCCAAGTTATCAAGCTCCTGTATCTACTCAAGGTACAGCAATTAATACTGGATTAAGTCAGGAAGTTGTAGAGCAAGTACGTTCATTATTTAGTCAAGGATATCGGATTAGCTTAGAGCACGCTAATGAACGTCGCTTTAAGACTAGCTCCTGGATGAGTGGTTCTCCCATATCTGCTACTAATCCTTCTCAAGCAATAGCTGAACTAGAACAAGCTTTAGCAGAATATAGTGGGGAGTATGTACGTTTAATTGGTGTTGATACTAAAGCGAAACGTCGGGTGATGGAAAATGTGATTCAACAACCAAATGGCAAAGCTCAGGGATTTGCTGCTGTTCAAGCTACTTCTAATGGAGTAGTCAATGGTACTCAACAACCGCCTGTTTATAGCAGTCAAGGGGCTACTTCTACAACAACCCAGAAGTTAAGTCCAGAAGCTGTGGAACAAATTCGCTCTTTGATTGCAGGTGGTTATAAAATTGGGACAGAATATGCTGATAAACGTCGTTTCCGCACTAGCTCTTGGAAAAGTGATACTCCAATAGATGCTAAACGGGAGGCTGATATTTTCCCGGCTCTTGAGGAAAGTTTGGCTCAACATGAAGGAGAATATGTCCGCTTGATTGGTATTGATCCTAAAGCGAAACGCCGTGTTCTAGAAATGATTATTCAGCAACCTAACGGTAAGGTTAATTGAAGCAGGTGTTAGGTGTTAGGTCTATAGGTGAGTAACCTAGGATTTAGCACC
>JAKQYF010000171.1 GCA_023356535.1 Trichodesmium sp. MAG_R03
TCACAATATTTTGGCCTTGACTGGAGACCCTGTCAAAGTAGGAGACCATGAAAAAGCCAGAAGTGTATTTGACATGGAGTCCATTCGTCTATTACAAATGATTGCTAAGTTAAACCAAGGTATGGACTGGAATGAGAAAACTCTACCGGATGGGCCAACAGATTTATTTGTAGGTGCTGCGGTAGATCCTCAGTCTTCTAGTTGGTCAGGATTAAAAAGACGATTTGAACTTAAATTATCAGCAGGGTCTCAATTTTTTCAAAGTCAATTAATTTCTGATTTTGATAAACTAGAAAAATTTATGAGTCAAATTGCAGTTGATAGTAAGAAGCCAATTTTAGCCGGAATATTTTTACTAAAATCTGCAAAAAACGCTGCATTTATTAATAAGTATGTACCAGGAGTTGATATACCAGAACATATTATTAATCGTTTAGCAAATGCAGAAAAACCTTTACAAGAAGGAATAAAAATTGCTGCCGAACAAGTTCAAATGGCAAGCAACATTTGTCATGGAGTTCATCTCATGGCAGTCAAGCGAGAAAACTTAATTCCCCAAATATTAGATATGGCTGAAATTTCTCCAATTAGAGACTAAATTAAAAAAATGATAACCCTGTAGGGACCTTGCATGGAACGTCCCTATTTTTGACTTTAGTATATTACCCCTGCTGAAAAAACTGCTTTAAGATTTCACTTGGTTTTCTATCCCAAGTATCAATATGTTCATAAATCAACCCATCTTGATTCAATTTATAAGTAGAATAACCATTAAAAAAAATTTTAGCTTTCCAAGGAACCCTTAACACACCACGCACAGTCCAATTTGCCAAAATTATATCTTTTGCTGTTTGCTGAACATCATGTAAATCAAGATATAGTTCTGTAAAAAATAGTCGGCCATGAAAGCGCAAAGTCCAAAAAATAATTCGATAATTAAACTTCCACTTAAAAGTATTTACCGGGTCTTTAAAAAAAATATTTTTAGTATAGATATCATAAGAAATATCTTTTTTAAACAAAGTTGGTAAATCTAACTTGAGCCTCTGAATAACTTCTTCAACATGCACTTAAAATTTCCTCACCACAAAATTAACTATGTTTTCTCCATTGCCTGCTGGATATTCTCTCACTATTCAATCTAGCTACAATAAGTTTAAACAAAAGTTATAAAAAAAGTCTGCTGAGTTTTGGGCTAAGGCGCTAGTTATGAATAAAAGTAATTTTGCCAGTTTGCAAGTATAGCAAGACTTTTGAGAAAATGTAAGTTCTACTAAAATTAATCTAATCGCAGCACTGCCATAAAAGCTTCTTGTGGTACATCAACTGTACCTAATGACTTCATTCGTTTTTTACCTTTAGCTTGTTTTTGTAATAATTTTTTCTTACGGCTAATATCTCCACCGTAACATTTAGCCAAAACATCTTTCCGTAAAGCAGGAATATGCTCACTAGCAATAACTTTAGAACCAATAGATGCTTGAATTGGTACCTTAAATTGATGGCGGGGAATTAATTCTTTGAGCTTTTCTGTTAAAGCACGACCTACTCCATAAGCTTTATCCCGATGTACAATTACAGCTAAAGCATCCACTGGTTCAGCATTAATCATTATATCTAGCTTAACCAAAGGATTTTCACGATAGCCTATAAGATGATACTCCATACTAGCATAACCGCGAGACCGAGATTTCATTTGGTCAAAAAAGTCTGTAACTACTTCTGCCAAAGGTATTTCATATACTAAAGTTGTTCTACCCTGAGCTATATATTTCATATCCTTAAATATGCCCCTTCTTGATTGGCCTAACTCCATTAATGTCCCTACATATTCTTCTGGAGTAATCATTTCTATTTGAACATAAGGTTCTTCAATTTTTTCTCGATGATTAGGATCTGGCAATAAGTTTGGGTTATCAATTAAAATTACTCCTTCTTTGCTGGTAGTTACTTGATAAACTACTGATGGAGAGGTGACAATCAAATCTAAATTATATTCTCGCTCCAATCTTTCCTGAACAATTTCCATGTGAAGCAGCCCTAAAAACCCACACCGAAATCCAAAACCCATAGCACTTGATGTTTCTGGTTCATAAGACAAAGCTGCATCATTAAGTTTAAGTTTATCCAGTGCTTCTCGTAACTCTGGGAACTGATCAGCGTCTGTGGGAAATAATCCACAAAATACCATAGGCTTAGCTTCTGTGTAACCCGGCAGAGGAACTTGAGCTTGTTTTTTGGCTAGAGTTATTGTATCTCCCACTCTTGCATCTTCCACTGCTTTGATAGCTGCTGCTAAATAACCTACTTCTCCTGCATGAAGTTCTTTGACTGGTTGTTGGGTAGGAGAGAGAACTCCTAAATCATCTATATCATATTCTTTTCCTGAGGCCATAAGTCGGATGCGATCGCCTTTAGTAATAGTCCCATCCATAACTCGGAAATATACAATTACTCCTCGGTAGGGGTCATAATAACTATCAAATATCAGGGCCCGTAATTGTTGGCTGATAGTGTCTTGTGGTGCTGGTACTAATTGAACAATTGATTCTAGAATTTCAGCAATTCCTATTCCTTCTTTGGCAGATGCTAAAATTGCATCCGAACAGTCTAAACCAATTATGTCTTCTATTTCCTGTTTTACCCGTTCTGGTTCTGCCCCTGGAAGGTCTATTTTATTTAATACTGGGATAATTTCTAGGTCATGGTCCAAAGCTAGATATACATTAGCTAAAGTCTGAGCTTCTACTCCTTGGGAAGCATCTACGACTAATAAAGCACCTTCACAAGCCGCTAGAGAACGGGATACTTCATAAGAAAAGTCTACATGGCCAGGTGTGTCGATGAGATTTAATACATATTCTTTTTCATCTTTAGCATCATAATTCATTCGGGCAGCCTGGAGCTTAATTGTGATGCCACGCTCCCTTTCTAAGTCCATTGTGTCTAGGAATTGTTCTTTCATTTCACGGTCTGCAACTGTGCCAGTTGCTTGTAAGAGGCGATCTGCTAAGGTTGATTTTCCGTGGTCTATATGGGCAATAATAGAAAAATTACGAATGTGAGAAACAGGAACTTTTGTCATATTTTTTGAGAATTTGAGTTGCCGTGTTTTGGCGATAGTTTTGTTGACCAAAGAATAAGGTCTTAAGCCTCCCCTTTCAAGAGGATGAAAAATATTCCATTTAGTTAGGACTTACGTATGAACGCTATTGGTAGGGTATGTTTTGCTTCGCAACATGCAAAGCATACTCCGTAACGCACCAAGGCTCTATATATAGTGCCTTTTCGTAATTCCTGTTAGTATTTCAAGCCTCTGGCTTCAGCTAGAGGTACTGATAACTGATATGACATATTCTCCCTTATTAGCATTTGGGGATTTTCACTTCACAGGAAGAGTCTAGCAGGAGTATCAACCATTGTCTCTATCTCTTTACCCTCCGTGAGCTTTTTTTCCGTCTGCCCGACGGTAACTTAATCCTCTTTACTTTGCATACTTGCGCTGCTGCTATATTTCTGTCTATGGTATACCCATAACTCGAATAAGAATGGACTCGATCCGGTAAGTCTTTCTTACCACAGTTTACCTAAAAATTGGGTCTTTAATTGCCTCGCCCATAAGCGGCGGGAAATATATAATTGATGGGGACAAAACAAACTCCTCCGGAGTTGGCTTCCCTAATAGGAATGCCAGAATTTTCAGTAAAAATAATTTACTCAGATATTGATTATCTGCTTGACAAATAATTTCTAATGTGATATAGGCTATGGTTTTAATATAAATGTGCTATAATTTACAAAAGAAAAGTCAAAATTATATGGTTTCTTAGTAAGGTGGTTAAATTATTTAGTTTATACTGATAAATTAATTTAGGATTATATGATATGGAGATTAATGAGTCTAAAGTTAATCAGCAAAAGTCAACCGAAAAAGTGGAATTATCGATAAATATAGATTCTAGGTTATTAGACCAAGTTCAACATTTGACAAATGACCCTAGTAAAGTAATTGAAAGCGCTCTTCGTCAGTGGCTAAGAGGGGGTATTCTCGAAGATGAATTAGCTTTAACCCTTCAGAGGAACCCTCCTATTCCTCCAAGAGGGGAATGGAATGATTGAAATTTAATTTTTTCTAACTATTTTTCTTCTCTAATCTAATTGTGAACTCTTAGCATTTACTGATGAAATCAAAAAGAGTTAATTTTTATTATTGAAAAAAGATAATTTTAGGTATTTTCAAGATCATAGGTATTTTCAAGATCAATACTCAATAGTTATAGTTGGTGCCGTTACATTGCTATGAACGGTTTTCCCGACTTTTACCGGGAATTGCCGGGCAAGATGTATCTGTAGTTTGAAAATAAACGAGTATTTCCCTAGATAGCTATAGCGGTCCATAGGTTGTCACAAATTAAAAACTAGAAATAAACTCCGAAAGTCTTGCCGATTAACTATATTATTGCCTCTCAACCCCCATGCCAAAAAGTGGCAAAATTTCTGACATGAATAAAATAGGATTGCTATATTAGTAAAAATGAATTTAGTAGGGAACATACGCAAGAATTTGAAGAATGTCAAAATACACTCCTGTGGGTGTGAGTTATTATTCTTTACTTGGACTCCATCCAAAAGCATCTAATCAAGAAATTAGAAGAGCATATCGGGAATTAAGCAAGCACTATCACCCAGATACTGCAGATCTGCCAGAAGCGATCGCCACTGCTAAATTCCAGCAAATTCATGAAGCTTATGCTACTCTAGTAGACTCAAAAAGAAGATTAGAATATGATAACAAGATTAGGCATTTATATCTAAATGATTTTGAGCAAAGAGTTAACTTCAATACTCATTTTGTATCTGATTCAAAATGGAGAAATTTATCTAGTTACTTAGATAATAAAGATAGGCCATTATCTGCGGGTGAATTATTTGTCCTATTGATTATGGGAATAACTCTTCTTAGTTGTTTGATAATAGCTATTCTTATGGGCCTTATGCGTCCTGAGTTAACTATTCAAGATATTAAACCACCAGGAATTTAATTGCGTTACCCTAAATTAATTCTATATTTGATCTTGACAAAAAATTGGGCCTAAAACCCTGTTCTTTAAACTTTCTTCTGTTAAAATCTTTCTTCGTGTATTAACGAATTGAGAAATATAGAAAATTAAGTAAGTCATGATCGCGGGAAAACTAGGGGTAAAAAAAAGATATGAAAAAGCTATGCTGAAGCGGACTAAATTTAATGGCCAATTAACTAGAACTGATTTTCAGCATCAGTTATCTACTGAAATAAAATACAAAAACCAAGTAATAGTTTGAGAAGATTTGAATGTTTCAGGAACTGCCAAAGTAGCAGCCGCCGATGAGAGGTTAACCCACCTTGAGCCTACACAGCTATCTTTATTTGATTTAGATAACTATTAGGTGGATAGGGATCTCCGCGCCTTTAGGCCGGAGAAGATGTCAAACCATCATAGAGGACAAATAATGTAGAAAACTTGAAGAGTAAAACTCTTGGAGTGCTAGAATAGTATAAGATTTTGTTTGAGTGACAATAAATAGACCCTGCCTTAAAATAAGAGACTATTAACCTGATTTTTTTGAGAAATAACACAAATGAACTTTCCTAACCCAGATACTGCTTTATATAACCATCCTCTACCAAAAATTGAGCAATGGCTTCAAGAAAATGGCTGCCAACAAAATCCTGCAAAGCTTCACTGTTGGTGGGTTGAAAAGCCTGATTGGAAAGCAGAATTATTACTTGATGTTGATCAACTTACCATACGTTATGTAGATGCAGGTGTTAATGGTATTGATATTCAACGTTCTTTTAAATATTCTTTAAGTCGACGAGATCTTGAAGAAGCTATTTTCTCAGGGCCTTAGTTGGACTAGAGACCATCAAATTTTACCAAATCTACGTTTACGTTTCTGATAAGCATATAAAGCCTGATGAAATTCATGGCGATTAAAGTCAGGCCAGAATGTTTCGGTGACATAAATTTCTGAATAAGCCATTTGCCAGAGTAAAAAATTACTAATTCGCATTTCCCCACTTGTACGAATTAACAAATCTGGGTGAGAAATACCAGAAGTATAAAGATATTGCTCAAAAAGTTCTTCACTAATTTCTTCTGGCTTAAGCAAACCTTTTTGTACTTGGGTAGCGATCGCCTTACAAGCGTGTACAATTTCCTGACGTCCTCCATAATTAGTAGCGACAGTGAATTTAATCCCCTGACTTTGCCGAGTCATTTCCATTGAGTGTTTAATCTCAGCTTGTAAAGATAGAGGCAAAGAGCTTAAATTACCGACAAATCTAATTTGAATATCTTCTGCTATCATCTCTTGTAGTTCTTGGCGCAAAACTTTTTCAAACAAAGTCATCAGAAAATTAACTTCTTCTAGTGGCCTTCCCCAATTTTCACTAGAAAAAGCGTAAACTGTTAAAGCTTCTAGACCCCAGTCTCTACAACATCTTAATAGCTCCTTAAGTGTTTCTACTCCCCTTCTATGGCCCATTATTCGAGGTAAGCTGCGATGTTGCGCCCAACGACCATTGCCATCCATAATCACAGCTACATGATGAGGCAACCTTTCTGGTTCCAGATCAACAGGTAAATCTTGTAACCAAATTCCTTGATTCATCTTTTCTTTCGAGGACCTGACGGACTTTGATGAAGTACCCATGAAATTAATTGGGATCCTTTTGCTCCTATTTGACGCCCAATATTTAATAAAGGAAGTGATTGTGTATTTTTTTCACTACCTGATAGAAATAGACGTTCCTCTAGTAACTCTTTCAGTTTATTGCTTGTTAAAGGTCGATTCAAAGTTCCTTTTTCAGCTAGAGAGATAGAGCCAGTTTCTTCAGACACCACTATACAGAGGCATTTTTCCACTTGTTCAGTAATTCCCATAGCTGCTCTATGACGAGTCCCTAACTGCCTTGAGGCTATTTTCTCAGATAAAGGTAGAATCACACCAGCCGATATAATTTTGTGTTCTCGAATTAAAACTGCCCCATCGTGTAATAGAGTTTTTGGCTGAAATATAGTTTGCAATAATTCCTTAGAAAGTTCAGCATTTAATTTTACACCAGGTACAGAAAAATCTCTTTCATCAATAAGTCCATTTGTTTCTACAATTAACAATGCACCTATCCGGTTTTGGGACAGTTGTTTGATTGCTTCTACTATCTCATCAATAATATTATTTGATTCAGGCAGAACTCGGCGATTATGTCCAAACATTTGGAAGATTTCTCCCTGTCCCAACTGTTCGAGAAACCTACGAAATTCTGACTGTAATATCACTGCCATTGACATAACGGAGGCAATAACTAAACCGTTAAGAGTAAAACTGAATAGTTTTAGCCCAGCCCAATAACTGAAAGCCGAAGCCAACACTAGGACTATAAGGCCTCTAAGCATCCATAATGCACGACGTTCCCCTATGATGATCAACATCATATATATCAGAGCAAGAACCAGTCCAATATCGATACTATGTAGCAATAAGGACTTTAGATCGATACTATGTAGCAATAAGGACTTCATCAAGCTTGGGTCATTACTAAGACCCGATTTCATTTAACTTTAATTATTAATCTAGGGTCAACGTTTGATTTATTTTTTGACATTGGTGGGATAGTTCACAAAATATAGTCACATAAAACATACATATCCTTATTTTGCAGTTGTTACACTGACTGGGTGAACCACAACACCACACCAGTTGCTTCAAGTGGAGGAACCCGCTCAATGCACTGGCTCCTCTATTCCATAGTCAAAGACATTTGGAACTGCTTTTCTCATAATGTTCAGAGAACCGTGCATTAATTAATCTTTTGCTTGGGGCACGATACAAACCTCTTTTGACTCTATTTACCCAAACAAGTAACTTGTTTTTTGGCCTTTTTTGTAAACAGGAAGAAAATCATTATAGGAATTTTACTTCGATAAATTCGTCACCAAATAAGCTTTTAACTATTTAGTTAATACTCCTCTTCAAGAGAAGAGGTAATTATTAATTTTTAATTGTCATCTTGTTAATTTTGGAATATTGCTATTCGTTCTGGTAAAGTATCTTTACTAAGTAAATCCTGGTAAGTTTCTCTTTGTAAAATTACATTAACTTCTTCGTTAGCAACCAAAACTGCTGCTGGGCGTGGCAAACGATTATAGTTAGAAGCCATACTATAGTTATAAGCACCTGTAGCCATAACTACTAAACAATCTCCAGGTTGAGTTACTGGTAAGGTAGCATTCTTGATCAAAATATCACCAGATTCGCAATGTTTACCAGCAATAGTAACTACTTCTGTGCTTGCTTCAGATAATCTATTAGCCACAACAGCTCGATAAACTGATTGATAAGTTATTGGTCGAGGATTATCTGACATTCCTCCATCTACAGATATATAAGTTCTAATTTCAGGAATTTGTTTTTGAGACCCTACAGTATAAGCTGTTACACAGGCAGGTCCAATTATTGAGCGTCCTGGTTCACATAATAGTTTAGGTAATGGTAACTGTCTAGCTTGACAAGCATCTACCATTGCTGTACTAACCTTATGAACCCAAGTTTCAATACTAGGGGGGTCATCTGCTTCAGTATAACGGATTCCTAAACCACCACCGATATTAATTTCTTTGATTGAGAGCTTATGTGTCATAGCAGTTGTCATTACATCTATCATTACATCTGCTAAATCTTGATGGGGTTGAACTTCAAAAATCTGGGAACCTATATGAGCGTGAATACCAATAAGTGATATTAATTCTTCTTTACTTATGAAGGCAAAAACATCATTTAGTTGATTTGCGTCAAATCCAAACTTGCTATCTAGATGACCTGTACGAATGTATTCGTGGCTATGACATTCAATACCAGGTGTAAATCTTACCATTATTTTTGTGAGATTATTTACCTGTTCTTTTTGTTTGTTTTTTAAAGCTGCTAATGTTTCTAATTCTAGCCAGTTATCCACAACAATTAAACAATTTGTTTCGATGGCAAAAGTCAATTCTGCTAGAGATTTGTTATTGCCATGAAAATATATTTTGTTAGGTTTAATGCCGGCTTCGATGGCTGTATATAATTCTCCACCAGATACAACATCTATACCTAAACCTTCAGAACCACATAAGGCACATATTGCTAGACTACTCCAGGCTTTGGAAGCATAAAGTACCAAAGATTCTCCTGGATAGTGCTGTTTAAGTGTATCTCTATATTGACGACAAGCTGTTCTGATAGTGTATTCATCTACAATATACAGAGGTGAGCCAAATTTCTCCACTAATGCTGGGACATCCCAACGTCCGATTTCTAAATGGTCTAAATTGTTAACTTTAGCAGTGAGTGGTAGAAGTTCTTGATTGGGCGAACTTTCTTGAACAGAGTCTTTTGATTTTGGTAAGTACTGAAGTCCAGAGCTGATGTCTATTACAGATTGAGTTGATACCATGGGTGCTGTACAGAGTTATAGTTTAATTTAATTTAGTAGTCTATCTATCTCTAAATAAATAGAAATCTAATAAGTAGAAGTTATTGTACATTGTCAATTTTTGATTGATTTTTTATCTAAAATTTAGACTATAATTAAGAGTATGGCCATTGTTAAAATTCAAAAAATGAGTCCAAAGCATATTTCTAGTGTGGTTGAATTGGATAGACTTTGCTTTGGTGGGCTCTGGAATGCTCAAGGTTATCAGCGAGAGTTAGAAAGTCCTAATAGCGATCTGCTGATTTTAGTGATTAGCCAAAATACTGAAGATAGTAATGAGGAAGTTTTTTTGAAATCCTCTAGCTTTCAGTCACAGATATCCTTTAATCATCAGTCTATAATTGGCATCGGTTGTTTGTGGGCTATTTTAGAAGAAGCACACATTACTATTTTAGGAATCCATCCCCAATACCAACGTTTGAGTTTTGGTCAACTACTACTATACACTTTAATGAGGTCTGCTTGGAAAAGAGGCTTAGAACGAGCTACATTAGAAGTTGCAGCTTCAAATATTTCTGCATTGTCTTTATATTATAAATTTGGTTTTCAAGATGTAGGTCGTCGTCGAAGATATTATCAGCAAACTGGGGAAGATGCTCTAATTCTCTGGCGTGGTCATATCCATGAACCAGAATTTAAGGAAACTTTGTCTGAATGGCATAAAGAAGTTATTGCTCGTATTGATGGTTATAAATTGAGTTGGGAAGAGTTAAAAATCGAAAATTAACATTTAAGGGTTCAACTAGTAAGGTAGCTAGTGGGTTGTGCAGTTAATTTAGTAATACCTTTTTGGCTCTCTCTACTGTAGCAATAATTTTTTCTGCTGTTTTTGTCCACTTAAAGCGTGACTGAATTTTGCCCTAGGTCTATTAGAATAATACTATAATAATAGAAAGGACAAAGTCTATACAATATGCTTATTTCTACTTATTTGGGCATTCCCATGCCAGAAAAATCAAGGGACAAATATATCCAACTATCTTCATTTCCCCTTCTGGGAGGGGTTAAGGGTGAGTACATTTCCTGTTTTTATGTAGGGACGTTGCATACAACGTCCCTACCTACTACTCTGCTTCTTCAAAATACTTGTTCAGCAAGCCCTAATTAATAATCTACGAGAAAACTAGATGGGAGCTTTAGTAATAGGAAATAATCAAAATTTTGTCCGAATTCCTCATTATAAATTTATGGAACAATTGACATATAAAGCCGAATTACTAGGCATAAAAGTAATTGTCAACGAAGAAAGCTATACTTCAAAAGCAAGTTTTCTTGACCTTGATAATATCCCAACAGGACTTACCCACGGGCACTACACGAGGGTGAGGGCGAATGCCATTCGCCCCTACATATGGTGTTTTCAAGGTGAAGCGTGGGTAAGTTCTGCCTAAATTATATTCAGGGAATTAAATATAAATTTAGTGGGAAAAGAATTAAAAGAGGTTTATACAAATCAAAAAATGGCTTGTTCATCAATGCTGACCTCAATGGCAGTTACGACAGACACTACATTTCGGGTAAATTAAGGTATAGGATAAATGATGAAAATATTGTAGTTCTGGCATCTTGCCGGCATTTATGTACCTCACGAAAATGAAATCCGCTGTATTACGAAAGGTAGCTCCAAATGCTTATGCTGATGGATATAGAAGGATTAGGAGTAATTCCATTTAGGGTAACACTTGGAAAAGTAAGTTAAATCATGAATATTTCTCTATCAACTTACAAACTCTCAAGATCCAGAAGTGGAAAACAGTTTTAATAAAAATGTCACGCTAGAATAAGCTTAAGAGCAATTATAGAGATAGGAAGAAATTATGTTTGAACGCTTCACCGAAAAAGCAATCAAAGTAATAATGTTGGCCCAAGAAGAGGCCCGCCGCTTGGGACATAACTTTGTGGGGACAGAACAAATTCTCCTAGGTTTAATTGGAGAGGGAACAGGGGTCGCAGCTAAAGTCCTGAAGTCTATGGGTGTTAATCTCAAGGATGCTCGTATTGAAGTAGAAAAAATTATTGGCCGTGGTTCGGGATTTGTAGCAGTAGAAATCCCGTTTACTCCTAGAGCTAAAAGGGTTTTAGAATTATCTTTGGAGGAAGCACGGCAATTAGGACATAACTATATTGGTACAGAGCATCTACTATTGGGTTTAATTCGAGAAGGAGAAGGAGTAGCTGCAAGAGTTCTGGAAAATTTAGGAGTAGACCTCTCTAAAGTCCGCACTCAAGTGATTCGGATGTTGGGTGAAACAGCAGAAGTTACTGCTGGAGGTGGGGGTGGACGCACAAAAACTCCTACTCTTGATGAGTTTGGTTCAAATCTGACTCAAATGGCATCTGAAGGTAAGTTAGACCCAGTGGTG
>JAKQYF010000172.1 GCA_023356535.1 Trichodesmium sp. MAG_R03
ACGGGAAGACGACCCGTTAATAGGTGTTAGGTGGAAGTGCAGTAATGTATGGAGCCTAGACATACTAACAGACCGAGGGCTTGACCTCTAATTTTTACTTTGACTGATGGCTATGCAGCCTTCATGGTTTCTTTTATTCCTGGTGTCTATGAGGCTATGGAACCACTCTGACTCCATCTCGAACTCGGTAGTGAAACGTAGTGCTGGCGAAGATAATTTGGGGGTAGCCCCATGTGAAAATAGCTCGATGCCAGGATTATTATTGCTTAAAGCCTGTTTCTCAGATTTCAGAAACAGGCTTTTTGGTTTTTCTTGGTTTTTCTTTATAAACATTTTTATTAAAATAAAACTTGAAAAAACATACAAGTTATATCAAATCCGGTAGCATCAGTATAATATAATTAGAGTCTGCTGAAAAAGTCTTTTTCAGGAGTAGGAGACCCACCCCTAATATCTTCCAGGAGGAGATGTAGGGACGTTGCATAACAAAAATGCGTTCATGTCGCGTAGCGTTAGCGGAGCTTTGCGTTAGCAAAACGTCCCTACAGAGGAAAGGGGAATTGATAGAGGAGGTAGTCGGATATATTTGTACCTTGATTTTTCTGCCTAGGGAGCGCCCAAAATACTAACAAATTGATCTCTCAGGACCGAAAACTAGACACTTTTTTCGCTCCTAAAAATACTGAAACCTTTATCTATCGTGCGACTTGTTGGCTTGAACAAAACCGCTGAAAAGTATGTATAACAAGCCTTTCATGCCAATACAGGATGGTAAAACATCGGCCATGGAAAACTCTTATATCCTTGTAGGTGAAATTCCTACTGCCTTGTTGTTGGGTTAACAGCGTAGACCATACGGTAGAGACTGAACATCAATCCGTAAAGCTGGTTTAAATGCGGACAAAGCTCTAACTGTCAAATGAGTGAGTTTGCTAGCAAAGGCTGATACGCGGACGAACAGAAAGGTAATTAAACTCTCGTTAAGGTTGACCATTCCAAAGACAGCTAAGGAGTGTAGGACCATAAGGCCAGGGGGTCAATGGATAATTATATGGTGCTGTAATTATCAACAATCATACAGAACCCTCCGGGAGATTTTACCCCGCTAAATCAGTCGCAATAAAGGAATAAGGGAACAAGAAAACCCTCCTAGAACATCTTAGTCATAAGAAACTAGGAAGCAATTCTTGGTAAGTCTACACATAATGTTGTAGGTTTTAGGAGGAGTAGGATTGAGTAAAAAGCTATAAAGCTGACGTACTCACTGTTAGACGTAATGTAAAGTAGCGAATAGCGATAAACAAGGCCAAGACACTAAGAAGAAATTTAGGAAATCCTAGACTATTTTAAAGTGTGGCATGGGACTCAAACGATATACCGTCGCTGGTGTCTGTCAATCCTAATATCAAATGGAGAGACACAAACTAGAAACAGATGGAAGTTAGAGTATTCAAGTTGCGAAAGTTAATTGACAGAGCATCCAGTCGTGGTGAAGATAGCCATGGACTTAAGACTGCCAAGGATTTGAAAGCAGTAAACTTCCTTAAGACTCATTAGGTCCAAAGTGGAATTTTAAGGATGTACCTATGAAAAAGGACGTTTAGGAGAGGAGCCGAGATGAGGTGAAAGTCTCACGTCCGGTTCTAAAGACAAGCAGGTTCTATAAAGGGATTAATTATTCTGGAAATGAGCTTGCTTAGTTTAACAATAGCAATTATTTTTTCTTGTTTCTCATCGTATGCAATTGCAGTAATGAAACTTTCTGATTGACCAGCTATTTTAAGAGATTCTAATAAATGGGTCGCTACTATCTGTGCCATAATCCCAAGTCGAATATAAGGCAGTTTCTCCATGTCCTAAATTGAAGCCAATGATTTTAGTTTTTACGTTAGCTTTAATCTTATTAGTTGTACTTACTTTAGCCCGCTTAGATTGACTTTTTCCATGTTCAGTAGTTTTAACAACCCGATTAGTAGCCGTCCCACTTGCAGACAATACTGCACCTTGACAAACTGCCAAATCTGGTTCCTGTAAGTGAAACAAAGGCTTTGTTAACTTAGCCTCCAACAATTCCCTAACATAAGGAAGACGACAACTGCCACCTATCAATAAAACATGATTTAACTCATCCACCTTTAGATTAGCATCCTTAACTAATCCCAGACATTCTACCACAGTTTCATCAATAACAGACTCAATCATCAAATTAAAATCCTCTTGAGTCAACTCATACATTTCCCTATCTAAGACTAACCGACTAAAAGCCTTCGGTACTTGACTCAACTGATGCTTAAAGCTACGACAAAAATCCCCCAAAATTTCCCGATCTTGCTGACTCCTCACATCATTATGTGAACTTCTTAACCTTTTCACCAAAACAGGGTCTTTTATCTGCTCGTAAATCCTCCGATAAATCTGCCTGTGAAAATCAATACCACCGCAACCATCTATACCCGTAGGTGGAACCAAACTTTTATAACCCTCGCCCTCCTTCCTGAGTAAAGCAGCATTAAAAGTGCCACCACCTAAATCATAAACCAGGACAATATCCCCATTCGATATTATGTTATTGCGATTATAGTAATACGCTGCTGCCTCCGGTTCTAGCAAAAATTGCACATCAGTAAAACCAACCTGTTCTGCCACTTTCCACATCAACCTTTTTTTATAGTCCCCGTAATTTGCAGGCACAGTCAGCACCACCTTAGTCAGAGAATTTTCTCCGTGACTTTGAACCATTTTTCCTGCTTCCTGTTTGATTTGAGATAAAACCGCAGCGAGTAAATCTTGAGGTAATAATTGGCGATCGCCCAATTGATAAGGAATATCCCCCCCAAATCACGCTTAAACTCCTTACGATACCTGTGGATATCATTATCCCGCATCCCATCGGCAGCATGACCCACCAATATTTGTCCCTCCCCAGTGAGATAAACACTAGAAGGGAAAAAAGAGGACTCGGGCTTAAAAGGGTCGCGCACCAGAATTAGTTGCTCCTCAATTACCAGAGCAGCTTTAGTATTGCTAGTACCGAAATCAATTGCCAAATACATAATCTACCTGCTACTTAAAAAATCGCCTTATGTTTATAGATTACTCCCCTGGTCAAAACGCGACATTCCCTGACCAAAATTTTGATAGGCTCCATCAAAAATTTCCTGCATCATTCTAATTATCTAAGCATGATATAAAGTAGGATAAAAACTCACAATAAGAAAACTCCAAACTAAAATGAGACAATTCCAATCATTGAGAAATTAATGTTGCCTTTTCTTAATATTCAACAGGACTTACCCACGGGCACTACACGAGGGCGAATGCCATTCACCCCTACATATGGTGTTAATAATTTTTTTGATGATAGGACTTACGCATGAATGCTATCGGTAGGGTGTGTTACCTTAGGGTAACGGACAAAGGCACTATATATAGTGCCTTTGCGTAAGTCCTGATTATTAACTTTTTTCTGATTTATTCAGCAAACTCTAAGTAGATAGGAGTTAAAATTTGTTGCTATATAACAAAATGTAAATTTCGCTCAAATCAAGTGTAGGTCAGAGCTTGGAGTCGGTAAATAAAGCTTAATGTAGTTCACCTTTATTTGTGCGTACCTACTTAAATTTCCATATAAATTTTAGATACAGCAACAAAAAAATGTAACATGATTATAGAAGTAGAATTGCCTGAAAACGAATGCCCCTAATACTCCCTCCTTTCCACTTCCACAAAATTTCCACCCAAGCAGAAACATCCTACCCAAATGAATGTTGCGGCTTACTATTAGGTCAGCAAAAACAACAAACAAAAACAATCATGGAAGTCTGGCCTGCTGAAAATGTCTGGCAAGCAGAAGCAGATGAATATTGGCCGGAACAAAAAGAGTTGACAGCAGAAAAAAGATATGCTATATCACCAGAACTAATGCTCAAAGCAATGAAATCTGGAAGGGAACGCAACCTGTCAATTATTGGCATCTATCATTCCCACCCAGACCATCCAGCTATCGCCTCAGAATTTGATCGTACCTACGCCTGGTCAGAATATTCCTACATTATTCTCTCTGTGGCAAAAGGCCAAACTATTGAAATTCTTAGTTGGTCTCTTGACGATAATCATCAATTTCAACCAGAAGAAATTATTATTAAAGATCAGCAATAAGCTATAGCAATTCTATCTGATTCATCAGAGAAATGTGCTGAAGACAGGAGGCAGGAGACCGGGATATGAATGCAAGTAAAAAGAGGGAAAAATGCGGTTGGCTTAACCGTTAATGCCTGTGGATGAGTAGCTGCCGACAGTCTCAGTTGAAGCAGGAAGTAAACCTGAAAATGTAACATATTATGACATTTTATATCAGTTTTATGAAGCAGCAGAACGTCACACAATACTATTTATTTCAGAAAGATCTAGATCTAAATTGCTATGTTAAATCCGAATCTGGAACAAATCCAGTTAAATCAAGAAGAGTATCAACGTTATTCGCGCCACCTGATTCTACCGGAAGTAGGATTAGATGGTCAAAAACGTCTCAAGGCAGCCAGTGTTCTATGTATCGGCACGGGGGGCCTCGGTTCTCCACTATTGTTATATCTAGCAGCAGCAGGAATTGGAAATATTGGAATTGTAGATTTTGATATTGTCGATAGTTCCAATTTACAACGACAGGTTATTCATGGTACTTCCTGGGTGGGTAAGCCAAAAATTGAATCTGCTAAAAATCGGATTCATGAAATTAATCCTCACTGTCAGGTTGACCTTTACGAAACGAGGTTGAGTTCTGAAAATGCCCTCGATATTCTCAAGTCTTATGATGTGATTGTCGATGGTACTGATAATTTCCCGACTCGTTATTTGGTTAATGATGCCTGTGTTCTCTTGAATAAGCCTAATGTCTATGGCTCTATTTTCCGCTTTGAGGGCCAGGCAACGGTATTTAATTATGAAGGTGGACCGAATTACCGCGACCTTTACCCCGAACCCCCGCCCCCAGGAATGGTACCTTCTTGTGCAGAGGGTGGTGTGTTAGGAATTTTGCCAGGAATGATTGGAGTTATCCAAGCGACGGAAACTATCAAAATTGTTTTGAGTAAAGGTAGGACTTTGAGTGGTAGATTATTACTTTATAATTCTCTAGACATGACTTTCCGGGAATTGAAACTGCGTCCTAATCCGGTACGACCAATTATTGAAAAGTTGATTGATTATGAGCAGTTTTGTGGTATTCCTCAAGCTAAAACACAGGAGGCAGAAAGTAAAATGCTTATTCCAGAAATGACGGTTCAAGATTTGAAGCAATTATTAGATAGTGGAGGGGATGACTTTATCTTAGTTGATGTGCGGAACCCCAATGAATATGAAATTGCCAAAATTCCTGGGTCTGTTTTAGTATCATTATCAGATATTGAGCAAGGTCCTGGTGTGACAAAGGTTAAGGAATTAATGAATAGTCGTCGTTTAATTGCTTATTGTAAGATGGGCGGGCGATCGGCTAAAGCTTTAGGTATTTTGAAGGAAAATGATATTGAGGGTACTAATCTCAAGGGTGGAATTACTGCTTGGAGTCAGGAAATAGATTCTTCTGTGCCTCAATATTAATTCAGAATTGACATCCTCCCCAGCCTAAAAACGCGGGGATTCCTACCAAGCTGTAGCTCCGATGGGGGTTCGTTTCACAGGCTGCTGCACCCACACCTCTTGCGGGTGGGTGCAGCAGCCTCCACCTTCGTTACTTTAGTGGATTTTATATGAAGTATTATTTTGCTTCAGACAAAACTCCAGAAAAGATATTTTTCACGGTAATTGTAATTCGTTCGATATCTTCTTTTAAAAGTGGCGGCCACATAACTCTTTTTCGTTTGCCTGCTTCAAATAACTTCAGGCTTTCCATTGCTAATAAATATAATCCGGCAACTAATTCTCGATCTAGAAGGGGGTCGCCTTGTAATGTTTCAAAGGATATTTTTAGAGCTAACAAAATGTTAGTTATTTGGCCGGGAATGGGAGGTTTACCTTGGTTGAGACGCATGAGAAAAGCATCTGGGTTGATTTTAGTTTCTAGGGCAGTTCCTTGGTCAATGAGAAATTGACGGGCAGTTTCATAATCCATATTAAAAGTAGAATTATTTTGATAATATTAATTTTAGTGATTTTTAGTTTACTGTTAAAGCTAGTATTTTGGGCTGACCACTGCAGAAAAATCAAGGAACAATTCTTCCAATTATCCCTCCACGGTGGGGTTAGAGGTTGGTAAATTCCTTTTTCCTCCGTAGGGAAGTTGGATGCAACGTTCCTACCTATTGTTTAAGCTAATACTCACAGGACTTACGCACGGGCACTACATCCAGTGACAGCAAATGCCTTTTGCCACTACATATAGCGTTTTCAAGGCTGATTTGCGTAAGTCCTGACTCATTTAAAATGCGTATTAGTAAGCTAGAATTGATAATTTATAATTGATAATTTATAATTTAGAAGGGTTTTTTCTCTAAGCCCTAGTTAGGTTGAGGCAATTAGAAATAGTAAGCGAATTTTACCTATGGCAATTTCATCTCCTGACTTTAATATTTCTGGTTTATTAATACGGTATCCAAAGCGAGTTTTGCCTGTAGGCTTGATATAAATACCATTCTTGGAACCCATGTCTTTTATCTGCCATTGATTATTTTCAAAATAGATTTCTCCATGGGTTAAAGAAACAGTATTATTTCCATAAAATCCATCTAAATCAATTTCTACCGGTCCTATTTCTGGGTGAAATTTACCAATAATAGCATTTTTACTATCGATAATAAATTCTGGTATAGGGGCACCTATTTGTTTCGGAATAAGTTTAACAATAGTGCTAGTAATAAGAGTAGAATTAATAGAAGTTTTAGGTATGATCTTTGCTTTTTTATCTGTTTGGATAACTGTTTGTATTTCTCGCTGTTGAATACCTTTTTCTTGAGCTTCAAATAAAGTAGTTGATAGTGTAATTTCTGCACCACAAATTTCACAAAATTGGTTTTTGTCTGAATTTCTGTCGTAGAAACATAAATTACAAGTAATAGTCATAATCTTTCTAAACAATCAATTTATTTTGCTTTGCTAAATAATTGTATGATGTTGATTCTAATTTCTTATACCAAGGGTGAAAAAAGAATGTGTATTTTAGTTTCTAATTCATTTCTGATGTTATGGCAGATTATAGGAGTAAAAAAAATTGTGGGATAATTTTCATAATGTTGTTCTAAGTCTAGATTATATTTATATTTATGTGATAGTAATAGAACATTGTACCATATATAATTATAACTAGTTAAGTGTAACGGTATCTATGAGCCAATTTTTATTTGCAGAATTCCATACTAAAAATAACCTCAGAGACTGAGTAAGATTTTCTCCTGATTTTTTTTGATATTTTACCTGTACATTTACTGTAGCTGTATTTGTACTGATCTTAATTTTTTGAACATCTTGAATCAGAATATTACTGATTCCTGACCACCAATCATAGTAGGAATTATAACCATCTGGATGTAGTTTTTGATGATTCTGAAAACTTGCCGATAGTTGACTCCAAGCTTGCTGATATTTACCTTGATTCAAATTTAAATAATAATTTTTTACTGCTTCTTCAGCAGAATTTTTGGTTTCAGTATTTTCTGATTTTGATATTAACTGAGAAGTTAATGTTGTGTTTTCTGAACTGACCATAGAAGATTCTGATATTGGCAGATCACCTAAACTCATTTCCAGGTTAAATTCAACGGATTCAGTAGGACTGGAAACTTGCACGATATATTCTCCTGTTAAAGGTAAATCAATAAACATTTGTTCTCCAGAAATAGGAGAATCTTGCTGTGCAGATATAATTAATTCGCGCCTTTGTAATAATTTTGTATCTGGGGAAAATATCCAAATACAAACATTGCTTGTAATTCTATAGTTAAAATCTTTGCCTGTTCTAGCATAAAATTTATATCTAAGATGTTTTTCAGAGTTAATACTATCGGATATTTTGATAATATTTTCAGTTAAAGATAAAGATTTAGTCTCTGTTTTATCCAGAGGAATTACTGGTTTTTCTGGGCATTGAAGAAAGGTCGGAGTGGGTGATGTGATAGGTAAGTATAATCGATTTTCTGTAGTAGAAAAGTTACTACACCCACAGATAATTGAGATCGGGACATATAGTAGTAATTTCTTCATAAGAGGGGGAGGGCGTCATCTCTGTCAAAACTGCGGCCAGGAAAATCTTGACTGAAGAATCCTATGTTGTTGCCTAAGGGCAACGTCAGGAGTATGTCAAAATATATGACAATATTATATAGTCTTTAATACTATCTCCCAAATATAAAATTAATTCTGCATAGGTAGTTATATGGCAAGACTTGAGAAATATAGGTTTAGATTTGCCCTTGTAGTTTGCATCAGTTTACTGTCAGTATTTATACTCTTTCCTGTCCAAGCTGAAGATAGAGCAAGTGTAAAAGTTCCAGTAGTATTAGATGGTCGAGAATTGTTAGAAGTTGGCGCTTTGGGAAAACTAACAGCTCAGGAGAGAGCCACATTTATCACATCAAATCTAGAGTCAGCGTTAGCGAATAGTATTGAACGGGGAAGACCTCCAGAGGTGAAAGTAGTTCGCTCTAATCAAAATCTGGTATTGAAAGTCGATAGTCACCCTTTAGTGGAAGTAACAGAGGATACCTTCAACTCTATGTACTCAGGGATGCAGGCGCAAGTTTGGCAAGAACAACTGCAGCAGGGTTTGGAACAAAGTTGGCGGGAACGCACACCAGCTTATACCCGTTGGGCAGTCAAAATGCTGACTATTGCCTTTTTAACTACTCTACTGCTTCAGGGGGGACTCGTATTGCTGTTTCGTTATGTTCGACGCCAGAAGATCAAAAATCCTCAAAGACGGGGGCATTCTTTACGACTATTAGGTTTGGTATTATTGCAAATAGCAATATGGGCGATATTTATCAATTATGGAGTTCAATTATTTCCCATAACTAGAGGCTGGTTTTACGAGATTTTCCAACTTTTAGACAGTACATTTAATGCTAAAATGTTTGAGTTGGGAGAAGAAACCATTTCTCTCAACCGAATCTTAACTATCGGCCTAACTATCACTGCACTTTGGATCGGAGTAGGTTGGTTTGTTAGTATTCTGAAATCTCGCTTGCTTCCCCTCACAGGAGCAGAACCCAGTCACCAAGACACAATTGCTTTTTTTATTCAATACGGGTTGCTATTTATAGGGGCACTTCTAATTCTCAATGCTGGAGGGGTAGATTTTCAATCTCTAGCTCTCTTGCTGGGAGCCCTTGGAGTTGGTATTGGTTTTGGATTACAAAATATTGTTAAAGATTTCATCTGTGGGTTAATTTTAATTGTTGCTCGTCCGATCAAAGTTGGAGAGTTGGTTCAGGTAGGAGATTTTCAAGGTTTGGTTCAACGCATCGGTGCTAGGACTACTGACATTTCTAATATCGAACGCTATATTATTACTATTCCCAATTCTCGCTTTATTGAAGGGGAAGTTCTCAACTGGAACCGCAGTGGTATAACTAGAGTAAAAGCTTATGTAAAAATTCCTTATGGAACAGATATTGATGTTGTCTACACAGTTCTACTTGCTGCTGCACAAGTGGAGCATCCAGATATTCTCCGCCATCCTCCCCCCAAGGTGAAATTTCGGGAATATGTAGAGAATGGGTTGCAGTTTCGGGTGGTGGCTTTTATCCGCGATCCTCTTAAGCAACCAAAGGTGAGAACTCACCTGTACAAACAGATAGAAAAATATTTGCGAAAGTATGGAGTTGAAGTTGCTCGCCCCCGACAAGATATACATCTTAAAGACCTCGATCCTGAAATCTATGCTGGAGAGCGATCGCAAACTTCTGCAGAATATCGACTTCTTCCTCAAGAAATTCCATCTATTGAACCACCATCCATTAAAGAAGAGTACGACTGGGAGGCGATATCTACTGCCATGGGTGGAGAGAATGGAGTTTCTATCAAAGATCGACGGTTTCAGTTTAAGCTCTTCAAAAATGTCTTTTTAGGTTCGGAGGCAGTAGAGTGGTTAATGATTAATGAACGAGCTACCAGGGAAGAAGCTATTTTGATGGGGGAGTTAATGTTGCAACGGGGGATAATTCACCACGTTTTGGATGAACATAATTTTAAGGATGAGCCTCTTTTTTATCGCTTTTATAATGATGAAGTTGAAGCTAATATTAATACTAATGCTAATGGCTCGGAGCATGGAATTGATTCAAAGTTACAAGATGATTCTGAATAATAAATTTTTTTCTGGTTCTATTCTTTGATCAAGAGTAATATCATGTCCGGATCATCAGTTATTAAAAAGTATATGCTTTGTAGTAGGGCTTTAGCTCTAGGAGTGTCACCTTGGCTTACTTTTGTGTGCATGATGTGTGCATAGAGATACATGGAATAAGAGTGTATTTTAGCTCAACATCAAGTCCGATAAGTGAATTAAAAATCCCTTGATAAATGTGAAAGTAGAATCTTCAAATTGTGGTGAATAAATTGATGATTCTAGTTAGAGGAGGTAGTAGACGAAATTTTATTCATCCCCAATTCTTTTTGGTATTTCTGGAATTACCGAAAAAAGCGATCGCCTATAAAGCAAAAACAATTTTTAAAGCGAGGTCAATTTTTAGGACTAATTCTGTTTCTAGTTCACCCCTAAGACTTACTAAACGAGAACAATAATCAATGGGTCTAGTTTGTAAACAATCTGCTATTGATTTTTTACTTAAACAGTTAGCTGAAGATGATTCAATTACTACATTAGTTTTAATCCTTGCCTTTTTTTGACTCCAGTTTGTAATAGGTACAACTTGAATAACAGGTACACGCTGATTATAAGTATTATTCGTCACAATAATACAAGGTCTAATCTTTCCTGTTTCTGAACCTAGAGTAGGTTCAAGATTCATATCAATAATCATACCTCGTTTTAGTTTCATGTTTCTCTAAAATCTACACAAGCAGTCTCAGTTAATTCTTGTAATTCTGCATCTTTTTCATATATTTCTGTATATAATTGTGCTGACTCTTCTAAATCTTTATCTTCTAATTCTGACTGTAACTTCTGCAAAGCAAACTTAATCATTTCTGCTTCATCTTTAAAGCCATAGTTTTGATGATGGAGAAGAAAATTGAGTTCAGCTTCTTCAATATTTAATGTTAGTTTTTGGCTCATCTTTCTTGCTAGGATATATGGGAGGTATTTTTGATTTTAAAATAAAAATAAAAAATTCAAGTACAGCAAAGTTTTTGAGAATTAGTATTATCCTTAAAAGTTGAAAATGGTCAACTTCCAACTTGCAACCCTTAAAACCAGAATTAGAAACCTACTATCAAGATGGAATATTAGTCTTTAAATCTGAACCGATAGGTAATACAGAAACAATCATTGATCAACTCAGAATAGAAAGAATTAATGAATTAACATCAAGATAAAAGCTTGATTTGCTACAATGGCTTTATTTCCTAAATTATGGACTAATCATCCTCAACACTCAGCTTATCTTTCAGGATTAAAAACAAGTTAAATAAAGAGGGGAAGTTTTCTGAATTTTTTGGTCATATCAGATTACTATAATAGTAGTTTACTAATATTTTAGCAAGTAAGCGGAATGTGGGTTTTATTGATACTCTCGTTTAATTGATTTTGCCCATAATAAAAATGGTATTACACCACCTCCTAATAATGCTGCTAATGTAAATAAAAAAATGATGATTCTAGTCAGAGGAGGTAGGGAG
>JAKQYF010000173.1 GCA_023356535.1 Trichodesmium sp. MAG_R03
CTCTTACAAACTGATACCTTTCATTAATATTCGGAGCCAAAAGCTGATCAATAACTCTCCCCAAATCTTCACTAATATTAGACTGTAAATATTGTCGCCAAACCCATTTCCCTTCAAGGGGATCAAACAACTCAAAAGGCGCAACTTGAGTCAACAAATATATACAAGTAACCCCCAAACTATAAAGGTCACTAGCAGGAGCCGCCTTTCCCGCCAACTGTTCCGGGGCCACATATCCCGCACTACCAATCATCGTTCCAGTTTTACCCAAAGAAGAATTCGTAATTACCTTACTCGCCCCAAAATCAACCAACACCAACTGGCCCTTATTTTCCCCTCCATCATCAGGAAGGGTAATAGAATTGCGCCGAATAATATTTTCTGGCTTAATATCCCGATGAATCACCTGCCGTTCGTGGACAAATTCCAACACAGGCAACAAATCCCAAAGTAACTCCTGAATTTGATTTTCCGTAAAAGTCCCATTAGCAACCAATTCTTGCTCCAAATTTTGCCCGTCAATAAATTCTTGGACTAAATATTGTTGTTCCCCCTGTTGAAAATGAGCCATTAATTCAGGAATTTGGGGATGTTTACCCAACTCATCAAGTCTAATAGCTTCCCGACCGAACAACTCAGCAGCTTTTTGCGCGTTAGCACGATTTTGAGGAAAAAATTGTTTAATTACACACCTGGACAAAGAAGGTTTATACTCATCCACAGCCAAAAAAGTTTTACCAAAGCCACCTTGACCAATAGGTTTAATCGCACGGTAGCGATCGCCCAATAGCAACTTAGCTCCACAGCTTTGGCAAAATGTATTTCCAGATGGATTATATGGCTTTTGGCATCCAGAATTGAGGCAGTAACTCATCGGTTTAACTTAAAAATTTAGTTAGTGAGACATAGCTTATAGCCAAAAAACAGGAAATGCTACACCCCATTAGTAACATTTTGATGTTTCTATCCAGCTTCTACTGGATACATCATCAATTCGAGAGATCCCCGCCTCGGCAGCAAGACCCTCACAAGCATCAATGGTTAAACCAACCCCATTATCAATAGCAGCAAGACTCTCACAGGCATCAACAGTTAAGCGAACCCTATCACCTCATGATCTCCAACTATATAATTAAATATTCAACCTGAATTGATATTATATAGTAATCCTATCAATAGTGGAATATTGAGGCTGCTTTAAAGGAGGATACAGGAGGCACTTATGCAGAAGGAACAGAAGTTGGAGCTATTTTTCAAGCACTCCAGTAATTTTAGAAATGATTTAGAATTGCTATAGCAAATATTTTTAATTATTATAGGACTTACGGATGAACGCTATTGGTAGGGTCTGTTTTGCTGACGCAAAGCGGAGCGAACCCTTCGCGACATTAAAAGCGCACTTCGAACGCACCAAGGCTCTATATATAGTATCTTTGCGTAAGTCCTGATTATCTCAACGTTGAATGCAAGTATAAACATTTTGGCTGCTCGAGGAGGAGTGTCAGTCTGTGGAGCAACCGTAAGACCCGAAGAGAGCAAATCCACAAAGGCGTGTACTATGAGACACAAAGCCCCTAACAGCGACCCTAGGGAATCCCGCACTGTATCCTAAGAGCAGCGTCGGGAGAATGTCAATTAGCTGTTATTTTGTCAGAGTTAGTTTCAAGAACTACATTAGGAATAGGTACTTCTTCAACTGCCGGATGTCTTTCTATAGTTAAAGCTGTTTGCTGAGAACCAGATAATCGTTTCAGAAGTTTAGGTTTCGGGTCATATAGCAAATAAATAATCTGGTCTCCGGGTTGCCAAATTTCATTAGCAGGTAATACTTGAAGATTTCCTTGCCGTTCAATCAAAAGTGGTATCAACTCCCCAGACTGAATCAGTCCTTTGAGATGAGTCTTTTGAAACTCAAATCCCAATTCCTTGAGCACTGTTTCACCCAACTTCACCTCTTTGTCATCAAGATATTGATTCCAACTTTTCAGATTTAACTCAGTCGTAAATGCTTGTTGAACCTTATCTTTATTATTCTGATTATTCTGATTATTCTGATTATTCTGCTGGGGACTTTTTGGATAAATAGCTAATACCCTTGGTGGCTTAAACTCTTCTGCTGCTCTTTGAGCCAAAACTAAATTGACTTCCCCATTATTAGTCATTGCTAAGAAAGTTCCTACTGATTCTAAACCAGCTTCTTCTAGGACATTAGTATCTAAGGCACTACTTTTATATGCTTGTAAACCTTCTTTCTCTGCCTGTTTACAAGACTCCTCATCTGTATCAATTAGTACCATTGATTCACCCCTGTCTTTAAATATCTTTCCAATTAATCGGGACAAAGGATTTGAGCCAACTATCACAGCACCAGTAGCAGCGTTAGAAGTAATTCCTAAAAATTGAGCCACAAATCTTGCAGTTAGTCCTTGACTAAACACTGTCATCATAATTGTCAAAAATACCAAAGCTTTAATAGAGTCGCCACCATTGATACCGTTCTGAGTTAACAAGATGGCAAACAGAGAAGAAACTGAAGCCGAAACTATTCCTCTGGGGGCAACCCAACTAACAAACATCTTTTGTCGCCAATTAAGCTGACTATTCCAAGTACAGATTAATATATTGAGAGGACGGACCAGAAACATTAAGCTCAAAACTGTAAATATACTTCCCCAACCTAGGGCAACGACACTTGCTAAAGATAGGTCTGCTGCTAATAAAATAAACAATACTGAAACACCTAGCATTGTCAGTTGTCCTTTGAAGCGCCTAATTAATCGCAATTCTGGTATTTCAGCAGCTCCAACTACTATCCCCGCTACTACTGTAGCCATTAACCCGGATTCACTACGGACTACTTCTGCTAGGCCAAACATCCCCCACAAAGCAGCTAAAACCACTAAATTTGCTAACTCTTCCGAGAGAAATTTTGCTATTTTGAGACTCAACCCAAGTAGCCAGCCTCCTGCTGCACCAATAATAGTGCCCATTCCTAAACGCACAACTAGGTCTCTAAATAATTCTATAGGGGCAGTACCTTTATTTAACACGATATTAAGTACCAGTACCGCTAAAATTGCTCCTATAGGATCAATTAGAACTCCTTCTCCCTCCAGCAAAGTAGCTACTTGTCGGTCTACTGGTACCTGTTTTAGTAATGGCCCTACTACTGTTGGCCCTGTAACTACAACTAGAGAGGCATAAAGAAATGCAATTGGCCAAGGAAATTCTCCTAACCAGTGAGCAGCCATACCTCCACCAATTAGTGTAATTAATGTTCCTATGGTGACTAAGTTGCGGATACTGCCGGAAACTCTTCCTAATTCTCTTAGTTCCAAATTAAGGCCACCTTCAAACAGGATTAGGGCTACAAATAGAGAGACTATAACTTCTAGACCACTTCCTAATAAGTGTGGATGTATCAGGCCCAAACCATCTTTACCTACTAAAATACCAAACAGTAGCAACAAGACTATTGCAGGTACTTTAAGGTAGGCAGCCACAACTTGAGAAGCTATACCACTAGCTACTGTAAAGATAATCAGCAGAGTTATATGAAACGGTATTTCCATAAGCGTTTTTTTCCCTGTCTTACCAGCTTTTTTCAGGGTTCAGATTTTAGCTCTAAAATTTTCTCTTTTAATTTTTGCTGGTTAGTTTTTCGATATTGTTTTATTCAGGGATCAAGTTATTATGTTTTCAAATTGATTAATTCTTAATTTTAAACTAGGTTTTACTGTAGGAATTATTTGCACAAAACAATTTACAGCTTTTTACTTTTTCATTAATTTGTTTTCGGGCCTAATTTATTTTTGTATATATTAACTGATTTTTGTCCATTTTTTTCCTAAAATATATAACTAGACAGTGGGAAATTCTGGGAATAATTATTGCTAGATAAGACTTTCAGCCATCTTAACGTTATAAAATCTCTCGAAAAAACTTTAGGTGTTGTAAAGCTTGTCCAGTAATACTTTCAGCATTGAAAGCAAATCATTTTTTAGAATAACTTTCTACTCTCCAGTATATAAATCTATTTTATATTATAACTACTATTAACCAAAGTGCAACTATAGCAATTCTATATTGGTCGTATAGATAACAGATATAATAGTAAGAAAAACATATTTTAGGAAAAAAACAAGCAATGAATACTATAGATGAATTAAATGAGTTGATCAATAGAAATCAAAAGAACCTTGGCAGTAAAAATGATTTTGTCAGGAAAATTCTACCATAAAGTCAAAGAATTATTGTAAGCATTCAGATATTAGCAGTTAGCTCTCAGCTTTTGAATTTATGCAAGCAACTACACCATATTTTAACATTTCTCTACTTAGTCTTAAAACCAAACTATCAGGGAATTTTGTCAAATATTGTTTGGTTATTTCTGCAATATCTGGATGGAGAAGCTCATCACAATTTACTGTTAAAACATATTTTTTTGAGGCATTCATCAGACCAGTCATTCTTTGAATTATTTCTCCACGAAATGAGCTATTTATTTGTTGAACTCGCGGGTCGCTAATTCGAAGTTTTTTCATTCCTGGAGGATGAACTCATATTCAGGACTTACGCAGTACCGCTATATATGGCGCATAAATTGGCCATTTTTCAATATTGTCACTACAATTAGTGCCCTTGCGTAAGTCCTGATTAATTCTACATCTCCCTTAATTTTTTAACAGAGCTTCGATCCAATATTCGGGAATTCCTTCTCTTGTGGAGACTACAATTGATAATGTTGGTTGGGTCATTTCAGTTATCAGTAATACCAATTCTCAAAAACTTTGCTACACTTGTATTGTCTATTTCTAAACCTACATTCCCCACGTCAAAATGTAGTATCTAAAACTAGCGATTGAAAGCCTTTCCTGATAATAACTATGAAGTTTGTAAGTATAATACATATTATATAAACTATTAATAATTATTACTAAGAACGGAGGCTGTAATCTACCTTATTCGTTAACAATACCTTTGTAGTATATTTATGGTGCAGGATGTAGGTCTAAATACATAGTAATCTTAATGGGAATAAATTTAAAGGCAATAGGCAATGGATAAAATTTTGAGAGTTTATTTCTAATTTTTGAATTATTACAACCTATTTAGGATTGTTATATACTTCTACCTCACGCCTTCTTATTTAACCCAACGATTTTGACTTTGCTCTAAATGTTCTAATAATTTCTGTTGACTCAAAGAGGGTTTTTTACAAATCAAACCTTGACAAACTAACCCCACAGAGTTTTCTGGTAAATCAGTTTCTTTCTTATAAAGAGCAGTAGGAAAATACTGAGTAATTAAGTTATCAATTTCTGCTTGAGAAGTTCTAACTAAAGTTTGATTTCTGTACCAGTCTAGGGCAACAAATAAACTCGGACAAACTTGGGGAGATTTTTTTATTTTGCTGCTAAAAGCAGTTAAAGCTGACTCTACTTGGTCGAGATAACGTAATTCTTCAGTTAGCAAAGATAGACGTACTAAATTAGTAATTGCTATGCCATTTGCTGCGGGAGTTGCATTATCAATATAATTTCGTTCTCGTAATATTAATTCTCCACTAACATCCCTAGGAGCATTGTAATAACCTGCTGCTTCTATGCTCCACAAAAACTTATCAAATTCATCTTGTAATTTTATAGCTGTGTCTAAGCAAAAATTAGTATTTGATGAAGTTTCTAAACTAATCGAAGCCTGCTGTAAATCTAACAATGCTTTAATAAATAAAGCATAGTCTTCCGACTGTGCAATTACTGCTGGTTTTCCCTCATAATTTAGCCGATAAAAACGTCCATAAACCCATTGATTTTTGATGATAAAATTAGTAGCATTAACTGCTAATTCTAGATATTCTAAGCTCTTAAATACTGTAGCTGCTCTTGCTAATCCAGAAATCATTAAACTATTCCAGGCAACAATCATTTTAGTATCTGTTACTGCGGGAATTCTCCCAGGCCAGTTATTATTTTTTGCTTCTTGATTATTAGTTGCTGGTGGGAAAGTTTCTATATTAAAAGGCTGCACACCATACCGCACTTCAAATAATTTAGATAGAGAATTTTCTACAGTTTCACTTAACTCTCCTGCTTGTTTTCTTTGTAAGACAATTTTTCCTTCAAAGTTGCCATTAGATGTAATAAAAAATTGTTCTGATAGTTTAGATAATTCTTCCGAGGTTAACAAATTTTCTAATTCTTTATAACTCCAAACATAGAAAGCTCCTTCTTCTGGTTCGACCTCATCTGGAGTAGTAAAACTATCAGCATCTTGGGCAGCATAAAAAAATCCTGCGGATGCTGTCATTTCTCTTTTTAGCCAATTTACTGTTTCAATAATTCCTCGTTTAAAAGCTGGTTCTCGATATCCTGCACTCCATAAATTAGCTAAATATTCAACGATTTGACCGTTATCGTAGAGCATTTTTTCAAAGTGGGGAACTGTCCAAGTAGCATCTACTGTGTAACGATAGAATCCTCCAGCAACATGATCATAAATTCCACCTAATACTAGATGTAATCCCCTTTGTAAACAAACTTCATTGCTGTTATTTTGGGATTTAAAATTAAACCTTGTTCCCTGTAAAGCTGCTGCAGCATAAGGTATCATCGGAAAGCTTTGTTGGGAATAGCGATCGCTAATTATTCCTGTACTAACTTCTAAACCTTTTTGTAATACTTCTTCACTTAAATCTTCTGCTTCTGGTAATAAAACTGACTGCCTTAAACCCTCTAACATTTCCAATTTTAAAGCGTCAAGCTTATTTTTTTCAAGGTCATAAAAAACCCGAATTTTTTGCAACACCTCTAAAAAACCTGGTCGTCCATAACGAGGTTCAACAGGGAAATAAGTACCACCAACAAAAGGTATTAAATCATCAGGAGTTAAAAAGATATTTAACGGCCAACCACCCTGTCCAGTTAATATTTGTAATGCTTGCATATAAATGCTATCTACATCAGGTCTTTCTTCTCTATCTACTTTAATTGGTAAAAATTTTTCATTTAAATATTGGGCAATTTTCTCATTAGAAAATGCCTCTCCTTCCATAACAGTACACCAGTGACAACTTGAATAACCAATTGATAGAAAAATAGGTTTATCTTGTTGCTTTGCAGTTGCTAAAGCTTCCTCACACCACGGCCACCAATCTACAGGATTTTCTGCGTGTTTGCGAAGATAAAGACTTTGGGATTTAGCTAAACGATTAGTCATGTTAATGTTTTTCCTCATTAAGAATCATCTTATCAATTATCCTCAGCATTCAACTATTAGCATTCAGCCCTCAGCTTTTTAATGAATGAAGTAAGCAAACGACATAGTTCGACATTTTAATTGCTACCACATCCTTACTTAAAAAAAAGGTAATGAAGCTGATAGCTGGCCGGTGAATACTTACCAATTATCTAAGTGTTTTTAAGAATGCATAATCAACTTTGCTAAAGATTATAACCTATTTATAATTTTTTTAATAGCAATCTAATCTGATTCGCGATGCAAATATGCTATTTGAAGGCAGAAGGCGGGAGGTAGAAGTAATAGGAGTTGGATCTATTAGCTATTTTCCTGTAGAAAATTATCAAATATTTTTCTATCTACCATAGCAGGTTGAGCCCCTGATTTTGTAGCACATAAAGCACCAGCAGCAGCACCCCATTTAACAGCTTCTGTTAATGACAAATCTCTATCTAATGCTGCTGCTAAACCACCATTAAAAGCATCACCTGCAGCAACAGGATCCATCACTTCTACTATAAAAGCAGCTGACAAAAATGTTTCTTCCTCAATTGCACAAACAACTCCGTGATCGCCTATTTTGACTACAGCATTTTTGACACCGCCCTGACATAATTCAATAGCTGCTTGAGTAGCAGTTTCTTGATTATTTACCGAAAAATTGGGTTGAAAGCCTCGCCCATAAGCGGGCGACTTTTTAGTTTATTTTTTTCCACATATTATGTTATCATGCTTTTTAATTCACAAGAAACATGTTAGTCGCGGGTGGGCAATTCGAGACAAAAAAACGGACATGTCGGCCAGTATTAAGACTACTGCCAAAGTAGCAGCAGCCTGTGAGATGTCAACCCGCCGAGGGCCTACGGCTGGGTAGGAAACCCAGTGCCTTTAGGCCGGGGAGGATGTCAATTGACACCATAACATTCAGGAGTTAAAACTAAAAAAAGTTAACAAATAATTATCTATTACCAAGCTTATGAAAGTCCTTAGTTATAGATAGTATATTGTGATTTTTACTCTTTCACTAGGACAAAAGATTCCTAAACATTGAAAAATACAATCTAGCAGATATTAAAGTTAATGAACATAATTTCTAATAAACTGGTCAAATATGCGCCCAGTATTCTCAGTACTACATTATTATTGATGGCCAATCCTGCCCAGGCCAACCCCCCAATACAAATTGCCCAGACATTTCGTCCACTACCAATGGATGACCCCTCATTAGAAATGCCCAGTGTATCTAAGCTAGAAACAGAAGAGACAATGGATCAGGTAATGTCTGTCTCTCAATTATCAGACGTTCAGCCTACAGATTGGGCATTCCAAGCATTACAATCATTAGTAGAACGTTATGGTTGTATAGCAGGTTATCCCGATGGCACCTACAAAGGCAACCGCGCTATGACTCGCTTTGAATTTGCTGCCGGATTAAATGCTTGCTTAGACAGAATTACAGAACTAATTGCAGCAGGAACTAGTAACCTAGTTGCTAGAGAAGACTTAGCTATATTGCAACGCCTACAAGAAGAATTTACCGCCGAACTCGGAGCATTGCGCGGTCGTGTAGATTCTTTAGAAGCGCGCACAGCAGAACTAGAAAACAGCCAATTTTCCGCAACCACCAAACTCACTGGTGAAGTTCTGTTTTGGTTAAGTGATACCTTTGGAGACAGAGCAGCTGCCCGTGGAGAGTCTTCTAGTAATGACAAAACCCAGACTGTCTTTTCTTATCGCACTCGGCTACAGTTTGAAAGTAGCTTTACTGGAAGAGATTTGCTCTTCACTCGTCTACAAGCTAATAATCTTAGTGACTTAAGTGTATCTTTCAGCACTAATACCTTAATGACTCGTCCTGGCATTGATGAAGCTGATGGTAATAATGATGTTAAGCTTGACCTGATGTTTTATCAGTTTCCCATTGGCGATCGCGCCCAAGCTCTGATTGGTCCTATTGGAGTTGAGCTAGAGGACGTTTCCACAGTGTTGTCACCATTTGCAGATGAAGGAAATGGCACCATTTCTAGATTCGGACGACGCAACCCTACCAGTTTCCGTGGGCCGACTAATGCAGGTGTCGGTTTTAACTATGCATTTAATGATATGTTTCAGATTAACATTGCTTACTTAGCAGAGGATCCTAGGCCTGCTGAGGGTTCAGGTGTATTTAATGGTGCTTACAGTGCATTAGGTCAACTTGTAATTGAACCTAGTGATAGTTTGGCATTTACCCTGGGTTATGTGCGTAAGTATTGGGTTAAGAATGGAGTAGATATTACTAATGGTACTGGTAGCTTCACAGCTCAGGATCCCTTTAATGGTTTGCCGACAACTGCTGATAATGTTGGGTTACAAGCTAATTGGAGAGTGAATGAAAAGTTTGAATTAGGAGGTTGGTTTGGTTCCAGCTGGGCGCGTCCTGAAACTAGTAGCGTAGATCAAGACGATGTTACTATTATTAATGGAATGTTCTATCTTGCTTTCCCAGACTTATTTAGGGAGGGAAATCTTGGTGGTTTGATGGTTGGTGTGCCTCCTATTATTGTTGATGGTAATAATGATGTATTAGAAGATAATGATACATCCATACATATAGAGGCAATTTATCGTTTTCAAGTTAATGATAATATCTCTTTGACTCCTGGTTTATTTGTGATTACTAATCCTAATCATGATGATGTTAATGATGCTATTTGGATTGGTACATTACGAACTCAGTTTGTATTTTAACTAGACTCGGCGATCGCTAACTTGACATCCTCCCGACGCTGCCCTTACGAGACAGCGCGGGATTCCCTAGCATCGCTGTTAGGGGCCTTCTGCTTCTAAGCACCCGCATATGCGAGATTTACTCTCTTCGCTTCAGGTCAAAAGGCCGCGACCCAGACTGACACTCCTCCTCCCGCAGCCAAAATGTTTATACTTGCGTTTATGTCCCTGTCATGGTGACTACCACACTCTGGACTTACCCACTCTCTAATATTTAGAGGTAATTTCTCCACTACATAACCACAATTAGAACAACCCTTAGAACTGGGGAAATATCTATCAATTTTTATTAATTCCCGTCCATACCACCCAGCTTTGTACTCTTTCCTTAGAGACTTCTGAGCTAACCTCAGTTTTTTGTGTAACTTCTGAAGATTCTTTGGGTTGGCCACTTTTTCTCCATCGCTGGTAGTTAGTAAGCAGGCAGGTGCCCAAGTCAATGCCCACTTGCTTCTTAGTCGGTGAGAGTCTCAAATCTCTGGTGTCATTAATTCTCAAAGATATAGACCATCTACCACTAGGATCAACTTTGACAGTGATTGTACTAGGCATACAACCTGGTGGTGGTTGCCTACTCCATCTAAGGAATGAAAATTAAATAAGACCCATAAATATTGGTCAGGAGTATTGCACGAAAAGGTTTCTGAATAGGAAATCTGGAGGTTAATAAATTCTCATTCCTAATGGGACTTACACATTTTATGGGTAGAAAAATGCTTGAAAGTCACTCAAGGCAAGGGAATTACGTCAAAATCCTAAAAATGGCTAGAACCCTTGGTAATAAAGGCATCATACCTTGTCGACGTAAAAGCCTCTGGCTGTCTATATTTGAGCCAATTTTTAACTGTTTTTTTGTGTAAGTCCCGCTAAGCTGTTGCCTAATTTTCTCAACTAATTTTGAGTTGTCCAGTGTGCGGTTAAATGAAATATAAAGATTCTTTGCTAATTCTCTTAACTAATTTTGAGTTGTCCAGTGTGCAGTTAAACGCCCATCTTCATCTTTTAACCAAATCATATGTAAACAAATCTTTGATTGTTTTTTAGGTTTAGTTTTATTTTCTAATCTTTTTGCTTCTAACTCGGAATTAGTGATATCATTTTTAGGAGTTCTTCTATTTGTGTTTAAGAGCATATCGCATATCCTTATGACTACAAAGAAAGACTAAGAGCTAATTTCTCATGTAAATATAGTAACTAGACAGTGCGAAGTTATGGGAATCACTATTGCTAGCTAAGGCTTTCAGCAATCTCAAGGTTAGAAACTCTCTCCAAAAAACTGCAGGCGTTGTCAAGCTTGTCCAGTAATACTTTCAAGATTGAAAACTAATAATTTTTGAGAAGAACTTTGTACTCTCGAGATAGTAAATCAATTTGAGATTTATTCTTAGTCTCTATAATTCAGGGCTTACGCAACGGCACTAATTGTAGTGGCAATATCTTGAAAATGACAAATATTTGCACCATATATAGAGGTCCTGCGTAAGTCCTGTAATTGTCATCTCACGGGGTGACAAGTAAGCTTAATGCTAGATACAGTAATTATTTTAGACAATAAGTTGAATAATAATTCAATTTAAAAAGAATGCGATTTTGAGCTTGGGAAGTAGCGATCGCCAATTTACTCTTATCCACCATCTATGTTGAATAATTATTCAAGCTAAATTATAATATAATATTATTAAACTCCTCACATAAATTAATTTATTGTTAATCAAAAATTATAGTCTAATTAACCACTTTATTCATTGCTTTGAGTCCC
>JAKQYF010000174.1 GCA_023356535.1 Trichodesmium sp. MAG_R03
CATTATAATTTTGTGGTCCATAAATATAAGTAGGGCGAATAGAAGTCCAGGGTAAACCTTGATTTGCTAATTCTGTTTCTGTTTCATATTTTCCTAAATGACGACTTTTTGGATCTATAGCATCTTCTTCAATATGAGGCATTTGGTCAGACTTTAAATAAACCCCTGCAGAACTCATATAAACGAAATGTTTGACAAGACCATTAAATATTTCTGCCAAAGGTTTTGTATCACTTAATTTTCGTCCATTATTGTCAAAAATAGCATCAAATTTTTCCGATGCTAATTTTTCTTTGAGTTGGCTAAAATCAGTTCTATCTCCATGAATTTCTTTAATTCCTGACACTGGAGCCAGTTTATTCCCGCGATTAAATAATACAACTTCATGCCCTTTATCCACCAAAAGTTTAGTTAAATATACCCCAATGAATCGGGTCCCACCCATAATTAATATTCGCATTTTTCCCTCTTGTTTTAAATAGGTAGTAATCTTATCATACTTATTCACCTTTACCAAGTCATACAAAATCCGGGTATAAAAGCAGTCTTGTCCCATCGCCCAATCCCTAGAATTTAGAATTTAGAATTTAGAATTTAGAATTTACAAGGGTTTTCTCTGAACGAGGCATACAACAATAAGTCGTTGAAATGCACAAAAGCTAAGCCAAATCTACTTTAGAGCTGATGTGTAGCTATAATTTTATTTCATAGTTATAATACGGAGGATCACAACCGTGATAATTTAACTATTAAATATTGTTAAGACTTACGGAAAGAAACCGGGTTTTTAGGATAAATCGTTGTTTTTAAGAATAAATATTGACGAAAACACTCGATATTTTTGCTAAGCTTAGCAATGTATTCTTAGCCAGTTTTAAGAAGGACTATTATCTTATGAACAGCAAAAATTTGCCATAGCAAAGAAATATTTTCCAAAAGTATTAACAGTAAATTCACAAGATAAAAATACATAAATTTATCTATAACAAGTGAAGAATTTTTTATCAGAAGGTGCATCTACAAACTGGCAAAGAGTTACGACATAGAATCAAAAGTCGTAGTCAACTAGGGCAAATTTTATCTGTATAACTGAACTTTAAATAGAAATAAACAAGTGATCTCTAATGTTAAAGTCACCATTAGGCCCTTTTTGTTGCCCACCTTCATTAAGATTTCCCCTACGAGCTTTAGTCATCGTCCCATTTGTATTACAAGTTATCGTCTTAGCGGGGTTAGGATATCTATCATTCAGAAATAGTAAGCGTGTAGTCAAGGACTTAGCTCATCAATTACAAAATGAAATTACAGTCCATATTCAACAGAAACTCGATATTTATTTAGAGGCTCCCCATTTAGTCAATCAACTAAATGAAAATGCTATTCGCCTTAATCAACTTAATCTTCAAGCAACTAATGATCTGGAACGTCATTTATGGAATCAAATACAGTCTTTTAGTTCTATCAGCATGATTGGGATTAAATCTACATCAGGAACTACGGTGGCAGTGAGTCGCCAAAACAATAAGAAATTTAATATGATTATTGCAGATAAATCTACAAACCGAGAACTTCGGGAATATGCTACCGATAGTCAAGGGGTAAGAATTAATGCCACCAAAGTAGTTCCGGAACATGACTTCTGGTTGCGACCATGGTATCAAGATGCCAGGGCCGCAGATCAAAAAGCTTGGGGTAAGATATTTACATCACTAATTGATGACACAGTAAAAGTGATAGCTACTCAACCTGTAATTGATAATGATGGTAATACCATTGCTTTAGTTAATACTGCTCTTACCTTTTCTCAAATGCATGAATTTTTACAGAAGTTGAAGATTAGTAAATCAGGGCAAGCTTTTATTTTAAACCGTTCTGGAGAACTAATAGCTAGTTCAGGCACAACCTATCCTTTTATTAAAAACAATAATGAATCAAAATTAATCAATGCTTTAGATAGTAAGGATCCTTTACTTCGTTTAGCAAGTCAATATCTAAGAGATAAGTTTGGGGGTCTAAATCAAATTCAGAATAGTTCATTATTGAACTTTGATATTGATGGTAAACAACAATTTTTACAAGTGACACCTTTTAGTGATAAGTATGGTTTAGATTGGTTAATTTTAATAGTAGTTCCCCAAGCAGATTTTATGGAACATATTTATATCAATACTCGGATTATTGTTGTCTTATGTTTGATGGCATTAATACTAGCAATTATTTTTGGTTTACTCAGTTTTGAATTGATTGTTAGGCCAGTTAAACGTTTGAATCAAGTAGCAACTTCTTTATATGTTGGGAACTGGAAACAAAAAGTCACAGAAGTTCCCATTGATGAACTGGCAATATTGGCTAAAGCGTTTAATAAAATGACAGAACAGTTACACAAATTATTTGTTGAATTGGATAGGAAAAATGCGGCTTTAGAGGAGGCAGATAAATACAAAGATGAGTTTATGAAAAATATTTCTCATGAACTGAGAACTCCACTTAATAGTATTATTTGTTCTATCAAATTAGTCCTTGATAACTTTTGTGATAGCCCAGAAGAAGAAACTGAATTATTGCAGCAAGCTGATCAATCTGCTCTTCGTTTGCTTGAGCTAATTGATGAACTTTTAAATTTGGTAGAAATTCAAGAAGGAAAACTTATAATTGAACACAAGCTAGTAAATTTGTCTGAATTCTTAGGTGAAATTATTGATTCTCAACAACCTCGAATTCAAAGCAAAAATCTGCAACTAGACAAACGTAATATGTCTAAATCAATTTTTGTAAAAGCTGATCCAATAAAGCTAAAGAAAATATTTTTAAATGTTATTGATAATGCAATTAAGTTTACTGAGACTGGGAGTATTACTGTTAATATTCAGATTCAACCAAGTGTGAATACTTATGATATTGATCAAATTCCTATTGCAGTAGTAACTATTAAAGATACAGGGATTGGAGTTGAGCCTGGCAAACAACATCAACTATTTCAATCTTTTGTGATGTTAGATGGTTCTACTACTAGTCCTTATAGTGGTTGTGGTTTAGGATTAGCAAATGCTCGTAGTTTGATGGAATTGATGGGTGGTAATATTACTCTAGAAAGTCCTGGCAAAAATCAAGGTGCAACAGTTTCTATATCTTTACCTATTGCTGCTTAATAAAACTGACAGAACTTACACAGAACCAAGGTATTTAGTAGGGGTAAAAGGCCATTTACCCTTAAAAATATTGTACGGTTTGATATTTTGCGTAAGTCCTCATAGGTATTGATGGGTCTGGCCCGGCTGTATTCCTGAAATTAATACTTGTTTCTCTAACTTGGTCTATAGATATGTCACACTCACAGCAATTATAAGTTATTAGCTTTAAAGGCACATCTTTTACATGACTGGAATTAGAGCTAGTATGCTTAAAAACTTAAAAACTTAATTATATAGTTATTAAATCCTTATTTTTTGCTCAGGTCCATGCTGTCTAAATTCTTAATACTAAGGACGATGAATATTTGTTATAAATAGTAGGGATATTTAATTGAACGTCCCTAGATAAGATATTGAAATGAACCTAGTAAAGTGCATTCTTTTTTCTGGCTTTGTATAATACTCAGGACTTAGGTATAATCACTATTATGAATAAATTTATCAAAACTATCAAGAATATTTTTCTTCCTGAACAAGATGAAATTTTTCTCCAATTCATTGAAGGCATTGAGTTAATAGTTTCTAAAGTTCTATCTTTAGCTATGATTAGTGTTATTATTTTTGCTGTATTTGATCTGATAGTTTTTATAGGTAAAAAACTTTTCTTTGCACCTAATCCTCTGTTTAAAGATAGCTTATTTGAAATATTTGGACTGTTTTTAAATATTTTAATTGCTCTGGAAATTTTAGAAAATATTACAGCATATCTTCGTAAGCAAGTATTTCAAGTAGAGCTAGTAATTGTTACTTCTTTAATTGCTGTAGCCCGAAAAATTATTATTTACGATTTGGAAAAAAAAGGAGGAGAAGCTTTAATTGGATTAGCACTTGCTACTTTTGCTTTGTCTATTAGTTTTTGGATTATTCAATCACGAAAAAATTGATTGTCTAATTCTTATCTGGTAGTATTACTATAAGCTAGAATTTAGAATTTAGAAAGGCTTGTTATATAAATTAGGTATACAAAAATAACTCGTTTAAATGCACAAAAGCTTATTCTATAGTAAAGATTAGGAAAAAGTTTTAAGAGAAGGAAAAATCTTAAATATAGGGTAAGAATTTTTTTTGTTTTTACAAGGGAGCATAAAATACGGAAATAATATATATGAGTGAAAATTATTTTGAGTTTGAGCAAGATTTTGTAGAATCCTTGCGGTGTATTCCTATGATAGTACGTTATAAATTAGATACCTGCGGAGTCAAGTTAAAATTATCTCACTGGCATCAATTTAATCCTTCAATTCGTCAAAATTTGGTAGATAAACCTTGCAATACATCAGAGGAAATTCAAAGTTATCGATCATGGCTACGTCAGTTAGTAATTGACCAAACAGATACCCCTCCTAAAGATTTACTTGTTGAACAAAATCCAGCTTGGATGGATGAGACAAAAATTCCAGATATAGTTCAGGAAAAATCTCAAGAAGTAGGTATTAAATTGGAGTTGGAGCAATGGGAAAATCTGACTTTACTACAAAGGTTTGTGCTAATTAAACTTAGTCGTCCTAGCCATGAAAATCGAAATTTTTTACCTGCTGTTGAGGAATTTAAACTGATTTGAAGGATGAAAGCACTACAATATATAGAGTCTTGCTCCATTACCCTAGAGCTTTTCATCTCCCGAAGGGAAACAAAGCCTACCAATAGGGTTCATGGGTAAGTCCTATATATTACAATATATTACAGGTCAATTAATCCTTCAGGAGGAGTAATTTCAATAATATTTTGTTCAAAGTTAACTATAGGAACAATTTCTTTGACAAAGGGAATTAGAATATTTTTTGATTGGGGAGATTGAGTTTTTTTCTTATTTTTTATATGCTGACTTTTATTGCTTTTTTGTGATAGCTTGTTTTCAATAACTTCTGAAATAATAGGGGTATCTGTTGAGGTTTTTTCTATTTCTAATAAGTCATTTCCAGCGAAAATAATATTTATAACTTTGCCAATAGTTTCGCCATTTAACTGATTAATAACTGTTAAACCAATTAGGTCTGGTACATAAAATTCATCTTCTTCTAACTGGGGGCGATCGCCTTTTTCAATTAATAACTGACTATTTCGTAATCTTTCAGCTTGTTCACGATTTTCAATTCCTGCTAATTCTATGACGTATAACCCCTTATTAGGTAGACAACGACCTCTTAGTAGTTCTATAGATCGGGGTTCTAATTGGCCTGGTAATAATAACCACCTTTTTCCGGGTTGAGTGAATCTTTCTGGAAAGTCTGAGCTAGGATATACTCGTAAGTCTCCTTTCAAACCTTGAGGTGCAACAATTTTACCAATTTCAATCCATTCAGACATTATTCTAAGTCAAAAGTCAAAATTAAAAAGTCAAAAGTTAGAGAAATTCATTATTGTTATGAGAATTTTGTCTAAATTTAGTTTGTATTATACAGCAGTTTCCTGTTTGATGAATTACACAATATTGATAGCTTTAGGCAGTAGGGATATATAGCGCTGTGCCCTCAGGTATTTACAACTTATGCTTCAAAGTGTAGTAGGCGAAAAGATGTTAAAAAAAAGCTGTAATTATAATTAATTCTATGTATGGGAATATTATTAGTTAATCTAAGTTTTTAGAAGGTAATGAAAATTATAAAAATGAACAGAGTTAAGGAAGTCAGAAGTTGTTTTTATAAGAGGGATTTGAGAAATATTCCAAAGATATTTCCTCTGAAAAGGTGGGATTTTATACTGAATTATTTTTATAAGAGTTGTCAAAGTTTTCCCTTGGGCTTACTTAAGTCAATTTCTACTCTAATTTTAACTCTCATACTTTCTCTGAGTGAAAGTTCTGCCTATAGTCAAAATCAAAATGATTATATAAATGACAAAATTAACCATGATGACGAACAAAGAAAATCTTTGGTTTTCCTGAGTCAAAACCAAGAACAAATTGAAAATTTTAAACTTATAGAAGAAATTCGCGATCGCGTCCGAGAAGAAGTAAGTTATACTTTTAATCATGCTACATCGTTACTTAGTGTTTTTCTGATTGTCTTGACTTTTTTCCCTGCTTCTGCAGCAATTTGGATTTGGTTTCTTCAGGCAAAATTGGCTTACAAAGTCGACATTATGGATAAAGAAATTGATAGTTTTAAATATGATGCAATATCTCAGATTCAAGAAATGGTTAGTAATGCTCAAATTATTTTAGATGAATTGAAGGAACAAAGTTACAAAGCTGACGAACAAATTGAACAACTTCAAAAAGATACTTTGATTCAATATTCTCGTGATAGAAATGATAATTCTGAACAGTTAATGATGGCAAATGATTATGCCAAAAAGGCTGATCAATTTTTCTTATCAGGTATGTTAAAACAAGCGATTAATGCTTATAATCAAGCTTTAAGAATTCATCCAGAAATGGCGGATGTTTGGAATAATCGGGGTGTAGTTTTGACAAGATTAAAGATGTTTGATGAGGCAATTGCTTCTTATGATAGAGCTTTACACATTCGGGCTGATTATGCGGATGCTTGGAATAATCGGGGTGTTTCTTTGATAGAGTTGCAGCATTATCAAGAGGCGATTAATTCTTTTGAGCAAGGGATAAAGGTTAAACCTGATTATGCAGATGCTTGGAATAATCGGGGTGTTTGTTTTGCAAAAATTCAACAATATCAAGAAGCGGTGAAGTCTTATAATCAGGCAATTGCTATTAAGAATGATTATAGTGATGCTTGGAATAATCGGGGTGTTTCTTTGATGAAGTTGGGGATTTATGGGGAGGCGATCATTTGTTTTGATAATGCTGTAAAAGTTAAACCTGATTTTTTTAGTGCGTGGTATAATCAGGCTCGTTGTTATAGTTTAAAAGGTGAGTTTGAAGTGGCTTTAAAAAGTTTGGAAAAAGCAGCTAATTTGAATGGTGAAAACTGTCAGGAAATGGCAAAAAATGAACCTGATTTTGATAATATTCGGGGTCATGAGTTGTTTCAGAAACTGATAGGTTAGTTATGTAGCCCCGTAGTAAGTCAGGTGCGCTATGACAGATTATTAAATACTTTTGATAGCCAATAATTACAGGGCTTTTCAAATTGATGAACTACATCTCTATAACCAAAACTTTGTAGGGACTTTGCATGCAAGGTTCCTAACTTAGAATTTAGAAGAGTTTTTCTCTGAATAAGGCATACAACAATAAGCAGTAGCAATGATTTGGCCGTCAGGACTAAAGACTACTGCAAAATGAATAATATCTACAGGACTTACGCAAAAGTACTATATATAGAGCCTTGGTGCGTTACGAAGTGAGCTTTTTATGTCGCGAAGCGTTCGCTCCGCTTTGCGTCAGCAAAACACACCCTACCAATAGCCTTCATGGGTAAGTCCTAATAATATTCTTACCTCTGATTATCCAGGCTGAACTAACTCTAAAAATATCCTCTTAGCAACCAACTTTTCCTCTTGAGTCAAACTCTCAAAAACTGCATCAGAGCGACAACCCCTAGTATTGAGGTGTAAAGGGTTTATCTTTGATCTTTACTAAGTTATATATTAAGTTTTGTGTCCGTTTGCCCTGTTAGGTAAGTCAGCTCATCTTGCGGGAAAATCTGCATTTATAATAGCTTTAAGAATAAATACAAATATTGATCTATTCTTAACCTATTACAATTAATCCTATGCTAAGATTGAGATTATTCAATCCTAATTTTCTTTTTTCCATAAGTAGTTATTTACCTCCTTTAATGATCTACATAGCCGCAGGAATTGCAGGCTTAACTGGGATCGTGGGAACGTTTTTTATCAAGGATTATCTTGGCTTGTCCGCTGAGTTTTTGGCCACACTGGGCTTTTGGGGAGGAATCCCTTGGACGTTGAAAATGCCTTTTGGCCATCTTGTAGATTTACTGTGGCGTTGGAAGTCGATTTTAGTGTTTATCGGTGCTGGACTGATTGCAGTGAGCTTTTTGATCATGATTGGTTTAATTGCCCATCCAGAGTTTATGAGACAATTTACTACGATTGAGGTTTGGTTCGTGATTAGCTTCTTGCTTACCCCTATTGGTTATGTAATCCAAGATGTGGTTGCGGACGCAATGACGGTAGAGGCTGTACCCATTGCTAATGAAAAGGGAAAAAGATTTTCCGAAGCAGAGATTAAGTCGAAGCACACAACCATGCAGATGCTTGGTCGAGTAGCGATGATTGGAGGCGGTATTGCAGTATCCCTGATCAATATCACGATGTTTCGTGGAGTTGCTCAGTTGTCTGAAGCGGAAAAAGTTTCAGTTTATACGAATATTTATTTGCTGGCTCTGCTCATTCCTATGCTCTCTGTGTTGGGGGTAGGATTGAATAGACTCTTAAAACAACGACGTATCTTGCAACTGAGGAAAGAAGGGTTGAGAGATGACAAGATTCGTGAGTTGACTGAAGTGCAAGATGAAAAACTGAAACCCAATTGGTGGATACTGGGGGGAAGTTTTGCCTTCGTACTTTTTACCTTAGCTATAGGTTTAAGCTCTTTTAAATTCAAGCAAGAGGTGATTTTTTTCACTTCTATGGCAATAGTCTTGTTTTTAATGTCTAAATTGATGGAGAATCTAGAGTTTGAGGCTAAAAGGGTTTTTATTGGGACGGCGATCATTGTTTTTGTCTTTCGGGCTTTACCAGGACCAGGACCTGGCTATACATGGTGGTCTATTGACGAATTAGGGTTCGATGAGCAATTTATTTCGGTGCTGAGCTTGACTGCTAATATTTTTGCTTTGCTGGCAATATTTATCTTCCGCCGATTTATGGCAAGGCGATCAATTATCTATATAGTTGGCTTTCTGACTATCATGGGTACTGTTTTGACTTTGCCGAATATAGGAATGTATTATGGATTGCACGAGTGGGCGACGGCTCACACCGGAGGTCTGATCAATGCTCATGCGATCGCATTAATTGATACTACTTTGGAATCTCCTTTGGGGCAGGTAGCTATGATTCCGTTGTTGGCTTGGATTGCTCGTTCTGCACCAACAAATATGAAGGCGACATTTTTGGCTGTAATGACTTCGTTTCTTAATTTGGCGTTTTCCCTCAGTCAATTGGGGACGAAGTATTTGAATCAATGGTTTACTATTTCCCGAGAGGTGGTGAATCGCGAGACCGGAGTAGTCGATATTCCCTCTGATTATAGCGAGCTGGGAATTTTATTATTAGTAGTGATGGTTATCGGTTTTTTATTACCTTTTGCCGCTATTTGGTGGGTGAAACGGACAAACTTAAAAACTGCTTAAGCTTTAGTTTCCCCTAAGTCTGGAATAAGGAAGAAATAGTCAGGACTTACCCAGAGGTACTATATATAGATACTTTGTCCATTATGGTAGCGCTAATACGCCCTACTAATAGTGTTGATGGGTAAGTTCTATAAATGAGTAATTCCTTGTTCTAGGTCATCAATTTTAACTAAGCCCTCAGAACTAAATCTTTTTTGACGGCGTTAGTAGATCGCGGGATGAATCTATTTCCCAAAAATGGCTCGTTGCTTTATAATAGTTAATGTCACTAACAGGGGAAAACACCCGCTTCTGCCACCCCAAGACTCCCTTGCATGGCAAAACCTTGTGTTAGATAATGTCTGGATAATCAGTTATAAAAAAGTTTTTGTTTGTAGTTGGGCTTGAGCTGTGTCTGCAATTAGGGCTGTTGCTTTGCTACAAACTTTAATTATAACTATTCAACCGGACATAATATTACTCAAAATGTATTGATATTCTCAAACATTCTATCCCTCTGTTGATTCACACTTCTCAAATTTGGATAAGTGGCCATTCTTGCTTAATTCATCCCTTAATTTACCAAGGCTAATTTTTAAACTCCTCCAATACCTCTTTAAACTCCTCCCATACCTCAGAAGTAAAAGGATTTTCTCCTTTTTTTAAGGTCTATATTCAACCCTCAACTATTGCTTTTTCCTCCTCATATTCCATGGATTCTACTAATATTTGAAAATCCTCAATTGCTCCCTGATAATTTCCTGTTAATGCTCTCGCTAAACCTCTAAAAAACTGAATAGTACTATTATTAGGCTCCAATTTAACTGCTTTTTTACAGGCAAAAAACATCTTGAGCCTGATTATTTAAGCTACCAAACAAACATAATAATACCCAATTGGAAGCATTTATTTCGACATCTGAATCTAATTGTTGTACTTCATTATAAAGATTAATTGCTTCTTCTATTTTTCCCTGTTTTGCTAATTTTATAGCCTCTTCTACTTTGCCCAAAACAGCAAATTTGTTGGCTACAAGTTGGGGGTCTGTTTCTCTAGTTTCTGTATTAGGATAAAGGTCAATTTATGGTTCCAATTCTAGGGCTTTTTTGAAGATAGAAATTGCCTGTTTGATATTCGGTTTTTCCACCGAGCTACACTCGGATGAACGGGAAGATTTTCGCAAGTTTTCTGATATGTCTCCAAGTCGCTATTGATATACTGCTGCCATTCCTCTGCTGTTAAATTCCGACTGAGACGGCGACAAGCTTCTTGAATTAAGGCTTCTGGTGTTGTCCAATGGAGGCGGGCGGTATTGTCTCTGCTTGCAGTAGCAATGGTTTTGCCGTCGGGGCTAAAGGCTACTGCTTCTACCGAGGACTGGTGGTTGAGAGTAGCTAATTCTTTGCCAGTGTCTGTATCCCAGAGGCGGGCAGTGTTGTCAGAACTTGCAGTAGCAATGGTTTTGCCGTCGGGGCTAAAGGCTACTGCATTTACATCTCTCTGGTGGTTGAGAGTAGCTAATTCTTTGCCTGTGTCAATATACCAGAGGCGGGCGGTCTTGCCATCACTTGTAGTAGCAATGGTTTTGCCGTCGGGGCTAAAGGCTACTGCATTTACATCTCTCTGGTGGTTGAGAGTAGCTAATTCTTTGCCAGTGTCTGTATCCCAGAGGCGGGCGGTATTGTCATGACTTGCAGTAGCAATGGTTTTGCCGTCGGGGCTAAAGGCTACTGCATTTACCCAGTCCTGGTGGTTGAGAGTAGCTAATTCTTTGCCAGTGTCTGTATCCCAGAGGCGGGCGGTATTGTCATGACTTGCAGTAGCAATGGTTTTGCCGTCGGGGCTAAAGGCTACTGCATTTACCCTGGACTGGTGGTTGAGAGTAGCTAATTCATTGCCATTCTCAGTCTCCCAGAGGCGGGCGGTATTGTCATAACTTGCAGTTGCAATGGTTTTGCCGTCGGGGCTAAAGGCTACTGCATTTACCGCGGACTGGTGGTTGAGAGTAGCTAATACATTGCCATTCTCAGTATCCCAGAGGCGGGCGGTATTGTCATTACTTGCAGTAGCAATAGTTTTGCCGTCGGGGCTAAAGGCTACTGCATTTACCCGTACCTGGCCCTGGTGGTTGAGAGTGGCTAATTCTTTACCGTTCTCAGTATCCCAGAGGCGGGCGGTATGGTCAGTACTTGCAGTAGCAATGGTTTTGCCGTCCGGGCTAAAGGCTACTGCATTTACATCTCTCTGGTGGTTGAGAGTAGCTAATACATTGCCATTCTCAGTATCCCAGAGGCGGGCGGTATTGTCATCACTAGCAGTAGCAATGGTTTTGCTGT
>JAKQYF010000175.1 GCA_023356535.1 Trichodesmium sp. MAG_R03
ACCACCATTCTTCACAAAGTTGACGACTCGTTCCCGTAAATCTATGCTGTAAGCCATAATCCAAAAAGTTAATTCTTCCCTCTATTCTACTGCTGGTTCTTATTTGTAACTACTATAGTAATCATATCATTTTAGGTCATGGTAATGATCTCATCTTTGCAAGTACAGGGCAAGGTGGAAATTTTATTGGTTTAGGGGAAGGAAAGGATCAACTTTGGGTTAGTACTAATGATAATGATTTACCTAATGATCCTAACCGAATTAATGATTTTAATCCTGCAGAGGATGTCATTGGCTTTGCTAATACTGTTTTAAATTTAAGCAATCAAGGAGAGCTGTGGGATTACCAACAATTAGGTAATGATATAATTATTTCTGCTTTTGGACAAGAAATTGCTCAGTTATTCAATACCACTATTACTGAGGCTAATTTTATCTTTGTTGGGTATCAGCAAAACTTATAGCTTTAGCTTAAGCATTTGAAGCCAGAAGCTTGAAATACTGAAGTTGATTTTTTTTCATTCCTTATCCAAGAGCGGGTCTGTTTCATTCTCCACCCTATCCATTTCGGTTTATGGATCTAAAAGTAAATCATTCGGAGAGGGGAATTTATCTAAATGTTGGCAGAAGAACCGCCCTCTCCCGTAGGGGAGCGCCGGGATGAATGCCAATCAATCTTGCGGTTTTACAAATAATCTCAGGACTTACGCACGAGCACTACATCCAGTGAGGGCGAATGCCATTCGCCCCTACAAATGGCGTTTTAAACGTAGATTATCGTAAGTCCTGAATCTGTTAGAATGAGGGACATAAACGCAAGTATAAACATTTTGGCTACGGGACTCGCAGTGTCAGTCTGTGGAGCGATGGTAAAACCCCAAGAGAGCAAATATCGCATATACGGGTGCTATGAAGCAGAAAGCCCCTAATAGCAATGCTAGGGAATCCCGCGCTGTCTCGTAAGAGCAGCGTCGGGAGGATGTCAAAGACGAGGTAGTCAGATATAGCAATGTGCGCTGGTATGTTTACATGGTACACATTACTATTAATGTAATATATGTGAAAGTATTGGTAATAGGAGTAGAAATTTGTACTACATTTAAAGACGATAGAAATATGTACAGGACTTACGCCGCGACACTAATTATAGTGGCGTTATCGGAAAAATGACCAATTTTTGCACTATATAGTCATTCCGAATAAGAATGGGAAACTTTTTTAGCGCCTACCCTCTCACAGCAAGAAAACCTTGTCTCAATCTAAACCAGAATGACTATATATAACGGTACTGCGTAAGTCCTGATGTAAACATGTGAGTGCTTATTGCTATATTTGTCCCTTGTATCGTCAAAGTAGAATTTTGAGTTCCGTGAAACGGCATTAGTTGACATGCTCCCCGGTCTAAAGACACGGAGATTCCTTCCGAGCCGTAGCCCCTCGGTGGGTTGAGATTTCACGGGCTGCTGCTACTTTGGCAGTAGTCTGGCTGCTGGCCTCAATGTTCGTTTTTTGTCTCGGATTGCCCACCCGCGACTAATATATTTCTTGTGAACTAAAAAGCATCATAACATAACCTGTGAAAAAAAATCAACTAAAAAGTCGCCCGCTTATGGGCGAGGCTTTAAACCCAATTTTTCGGTAAAAAGTTTTACGGGAATTAGGGAATAGGGAATACATATTAGAGTTGTTTGGAAATAAAAATTTAAAATGCTAAAAAGCTTACTTTATAAGGCTTTCAGGTTTTTAGTCCTGAAGATTGCTATAAACCTTGACTGATAAGGGTTTTAGCCATTATTTTTACTTAATTCCCAACAACTCTATTATTATTGAACTGTACTTCACTATCCTCAAAAGTTCTGTAATTGGACAATGAGTCAAAGCAGAGTATTTTAACCTACATATATGCTACGAAATGTGATACATAAAAGTAGAAAATTAAAGAGTGAGTATTTATACCTTTGATTTCCTCGTCTCCTATAACACTAAACATTTATGGCGTGGACATTGACAAATTATCTAGGAAAGTATTTCGACACCGAAAATTCACTCAAAGATTACTTTTAAGTTTATAAGTTTATAAGTTTATAACGGGACTGACACAAAACAGCAGGAAAAAATAGGCTCAAATATAGATAGCTAGGGGCTTTGATGTCAAAAAGGTATAATTCCTTTATTATTAAGGGTTCTAGCAATTTTTAGGGATTTGACGGAATTCCCTTACCTAGACTTACTTTCAAGCATTTTTCTGCCCATAAAATGTGTAAGTCCCAATAACTTTTAACTTTGTTGACAATTTTTCTGAGAATAAGATAATATATATATTTAAACATCTCCAGAAAAAGTTCTCAAACCCTTACCCCGCCGTTTCCAAATCGGTATTTTGGAGAGATATATTATGGTCGGCTCGACCGTGAATACCTGTGGATGAGGTGCTGCAAACTAGGGGAAGTGTTGGACTGGCGGCATACTCACTTGAAGCAGGTAGTAAATATCAAATTGTCACATATTTGTGATGCTTTGCATCAGTTTTATGGAGTAGTAGTAACATGGATCTTGGAATCTCCATTATAGGAATTGCAGAAAATATAGCAGTTGGAGGAGGGGGTAGTTCCTCTACAACTCTTGCTCCTAGACAGTCTGCTCAAGTTGTTAACAAATCATATTCCAACTATAAAGTAATTGTCTTAAATGATGATGTAAATACATTTAAGCATGTTGCTGAATGTCTACAAAAATATCTTCCTGGTATGACCAGCGATCGTGCTTGGGAACTTACTCATCAGGTGCATAACGAAGGTCAAGCGATCGTCTGGGTAGGACCTCTAGAACCGGCAGAATTGTATCATCAGCAGTTGAGTCGGGCTGGTTTAACAATGGCCCCCTTAGAAAAAGGGTAAACAAAGATTGTAGGCTTTACTATAGATTGCCAAGAAATGCCTGGCCATAATTTTTAATATGAACAGGATTTAGGTAGGCGAATCCAGAAACCTGATTTTTTTGTCAATGTTTATTATACCTCTTCACAAATGCCAAATTGGGAACAACTGGGCTAGAGTTTGAGAACCTTTTCTCAAGATGTCTATTAGTCAACAATAGTTGGATGCTTAAGCTAGAATTACTGATAATTGATAACTGATAACTGAAATGACATACCATAATCCTACTCCTACTGTTGACACGATTATTGAACTAATTGATAGACCAGAACGTCCTATTGTACTAATTGAACGCCAAAGGTTACCTTTTGGCTGGGCACTTCCTGGTGGGTTTGTTGACTATGGAGAATCTGTCGAAATTGCAGCACGACGAGAAGCAAAAGAAGAGACGAGTGTAGAAGTAGAATTAGTAGAACAATTTTATGTTTATTCCGATCCCAAGCGTGATCCACGTCAACATACTATCAGTGTGGTATTTATTGCCACTGCCAGTGGGGAACCGAAAGCAGCAGATGATGCGAAAAGTTTAGCTCTGTTTAAACCTTGGGAAATTCCTACAAATCTTTGTTTTGACCACAATCAAATTATCCAAGATTATTTGGGGTATCGTTATTATGGTCTCAGACCAAGAGTTATACCGTTTAACGGAAGTTAAAAGTCAACCTCTCTTGGGGAAAACTCAAAAGTCATAAAGTAATATTTGATAGGCTCAAAACTTTATGTTATCACAGATTCTTCTTAGGAGGTAAGTCTAATCAATCAATATTGTCTAGAAATAATTAATCAACGTTCTCAAACTAAATTCAAGAAAGGATTTAGTTTAATTTTAGACAATTCGGGACACTGAAAAAGTGGTAATTTTACGTCTGGAGTAGGCCGACAATACATTGCAAAAATTGGTAAAACAGATAATGGAATAGTAACTATAAAAACTTTTTTGATTAGTTGACTAATAACCGTGACATATTTGCCTCTCACACAGAAAGTTTGGATTATATTTGGGCTTAAAAGTTGTGTAAGTCCCATTAAGAAAGATGTTTATAAAGCATAGACCTCCTTAAGGAGGGAAGTCAAAAGTCAAAATAGAGGTGCAATAGTTAACAAAAAATCTTGCTCAACCTTACACTTTAACTGCACAATAATTCTAGGCAACTCTTGTGGACACAAGAAATGTTAAATTATTTGTGGCATTATTGGATTCAATTGGTATAACAAGTCCATAATTGTTAACGAAAAAACGGAGAATATTATATGAAATTAGCTTACTGGATGTATGCAGGTCCCGCTCACATTGGTACATTGCGCGTTGCCAGTTCTTTTAAAAACGTTCATGCCATTATGCACGCACCCCTCGGTGACGACTACTTTAATGTCATGCGCTCCATGTTAGAAAGAGAAAGAAATTATACTCCTGTGACTGCCAGTGTAGTTGACCGCAATGTATTGGCGCGGGGTTCTCAAGAAAAAGTAGTAGATAATATCGTCCGCAAAGATAGAGAAGAAACTCCAGATTTAATTGTTCTTACTCCCACCTGTACCTCTAGCATTTTGCAAGAAGACTTAGAAAATTTTGTCGAACGCGCTCAAATAAATACTAAAGGTGACGTAATATTGGCAGATGTTAATCATTATCGCGTCAATGAACTACAAGCAGCAGACCGCACTTTGGAGCAAATTGTTAAATATTATATTCAGAAAGGGAAAAAGAAAGGGGAACTTCCAGAAGCAAAAACTGAGAAGCCTTCTGTGAATATTATTGGTATTTCTACCCTTGGTTTTCATAACCAACATGACTGCACCGAGTTAAAACGCTTGATGACAGATTTAGGCATCGAAGTTAACGAAGTCATTCCCGAAGGTGCGTCGGTTCACAATTTAAAAAATCTGCCTCGCGCTTGGTTTAACCTTGTGCCTTATCGGGAACTAGGGGTAATAACAGCTCAATATTTAGAGTCTGAGTTGGGCATGCCTTATATTGACATTACACCTATGGGTGTGGTGGAAACTGCTCGTTGTATTCGGAAAATTCAGCAGGTAGTTAATGCTCAAGGTGCTAATGTTGACTATGAGGAATTTATTGATAATCAAACTTTGCACGTTTCTCAAGCAGCTTGGTTTTCTCGTTCCATTGACTGTCAAAATTTAACAGGTAAAAAAGCGGTGGTATTTGGTGATAATACTCATGCTGCTGCCATGACAAAAATTTTGGCACGGGAAATGGGTATTCATGTAGTTTGGGCGGGTACTTATTGTAAGTATGATGCTGACTGGTTCCGGCAACAGGTGAGTGAATATTGTGATGAGGTTTTTATTAGCGAGGATAATGGGGAGATTGGGGATGCGATCGCTCGTGTGGAACCTTCGGCAATTTTTGGTACCCAAATGGAGCGTCATGTTGGTAAACGTTTAGATATTCCTTGTGGTGTTATTGCTGCACCTATTCATATTCAGAATTTTCCTATTGGTTATAAACCTTTTATGGGTTATGAAGGTACTAATCAAATTGCTGATTTGGTTTATAATTCCTTTACTTTGGGAATGGAAGATCATCTGTTAGAAATATTTGGCGGACACGATACTAAGGAAGTTATTCATAAGGGAATTTCTGCTGATTCTGATTTGAATTGGACGAAGGAAGCTAAGGCAGAATTGAATAAGGTGCCTGGTTTTGTCCGGGGTAAAGTGAAGCGAAATACAGAAAAGTTTGCCAGAGAACGCGGTATTGGTGAGATTTCTTTGGAAGTTATGTATGCGGCAAAAGAAGCTGTCGGTGCATAGTTAATTTTTGTTAGTTTCAGGGTGGGAAAACCCACCTTTTATCTTTCAAAACAATCATCAAGAATCAAAATTAAAATTTGAATGTTTATGAAAACAATATCACGGTCATAGTTTTAGCGATAGTGCAGAATTATTATGATTATGATTAAGTTTGTTGTTGATTAAAATCCAAGCCTAAATGAATTAGGGCTTGCTGAAAAAGTCTTTGTTCAGGAGTAGGGGACCCCCATCCCTAACATCTTCCAGGAGGAGAAGTAGGGACGTTACATAACAAAAATGCGTTTTCCTGACGGAATGCTGCGCAAACATGTCGCGTAGCGTTAGCGGAGCTTTGCGTTAGCAAAACGTCCCTACAGAGGAACGGAAAATTGGTAGAAGAGGTAGTTGGATATATTTGTCCCTTCATTTTTCTGCCATCGTCAGCCCGAAATCCTAACTTTTTCAGCTTATACCAGCAAAAAGCTAGTACTTGTGGCCACCCAAATCAGGCTAAAGCTTTTATATGTCAATACTTTTTATTAAACAAAAATATTATGTAAAATGAAATGAACTTAATATTTTTACTTTTGAGTTCCCATTTGTACCTTTATCTTTCCTCGAATTACAAAACGTAACAATCTGTCCACACAACAACGTTCTTCTTCTGTGATTGATTCATCTAATATAGCAGCCATAAGGCCATAACAATCTAATTTAGTCAGATGAGAACTGTTAGCTACAGAGGCCATAATTTCGTTGATTGCGCCAGGTAGTAAGTTAATTTGAAGCATAGGATAAACTTTAAACTCTATATTGTTATATTCTCCTATATTTAAAGTTGTAACAATGACTCATAAAGTCTTAGTGAGGTGATAATAATTACTAAAGTCAAGTGAAATGAATAACTTAGGAATGAGGATTTATTAACTTCGGTGATTTTCTGCACAGGAGTATTTCAGTGCAATACTCAAGCGCCAATATTTGTGGATCATATTTTATCCCCATTCCTTAACTTTTGTGATATTGATCACTTTAGGTATTATATCAGGACTTACGCAACGGGACTAATTGTAGTGGCAAGATCTTGAAAAAGACGAATTTATGTGCTACATATAGCCGCACTACGTAAGTCCTGTATATTACAGGACTTACGCCAACTCTTAGATAATAAGGTTAGTAGCCATTTACCCCTACTAGATATGGCGGTTTTGCCTCAGTACTGTATTAAAGAACAGATAAAAAATTAAGATTAAACAATTAGGAAATAAAAAATAATGTTTGAACAACAACCAGAAGCTATTCAACAAAAAGTAAAAAAATTGGCGACTGAATTACAAAAAGTCAATCCCACTGCACGGTTTGATGTTTTATATTCTGAAGCTAAAGGTGATGCTAGACAAATACCTTGGGCGCTTTTAAGGATACATCCCTATCTACAAGAGTGGTTAGATATTTCTCAACGAAAAGGAGAAGGAAGCACTGCTTTAGTTATCGGATGTGGTTTGGGAGATGATGCAGAAGCTTTGGCAAAGTTTGGTTTTCAGGTGACGGCTTTTGATATTTCTACTAAGGCGATCGCCTGGTGTCAGGAAAGATTCCCTAATTCTTCAGTCAACTATTTAGTTGCCGATCTGTTGACCTTAGATGCTGAATGGCATCGTAAATTTGATTTAGTATTGGAGTCGCGGACTATTCAGGCTTTGCCAGTAGAAATGCGTTCGCAAGTTGTTAACTGTATTGCTCCTTTAGTGGCAAATAGGGGTACACTTTTGGTGATTACTCGCATACGAGACAATGATTCTATACCTGATGGTCCTCCTTGGGCCTTATCAGATAAAGAACTTGCCGAATTTATTAAGCTAGGGTTACAAGAAGTTCGGCGGGATTTATTCTTATCTGAGCCGAGTGAAAAGAAGATTAAAAAAGTTCGGATTGAATATTCTTTGAATGAATCAGGACTTACGCATGCTTCACCTTGAAAACGCCATATGTAACGGCGAATGGTATTTACCCTCACTGGAAGGAGGTGCCTGTACGTAAGTCGTATGAATAAAAAAACTTGATTTTTTTTATTATAGCAACGTGCGCTTGCATGTTTACATGTTACCAATTGCGACTAAATATAATATATGTAAAAGTATTGATAATATTAGCAGAAATTTGTGCTACATTGAAAAACGATAGTAATATGTCAATATGTGAGCGCTCATGGCTATAGAAGTCATTTCAGTTACAGTGCTTTCCGTTGTTATGAGGTACACCCATGGGTTCAAGATACCCCCACTACATAATTTTTATCATTTACCCTGTACATCAGCAGCATTCTGTAAATAGACGATTTCCAAGCATCCCCTACCTAAATATTTAGAGCTAAAAAGTTTCTCCCTGTCTCCGTAGCCAAATCCTTGTGTTGCCTCCCAATTTAAACTTATAAATTTTTCTGTTTATTCTGAGCAAATTTCAATAATTCTTGAGCGTCTTGATAATAAGTTGTTCCTGGTTTCACATTCTCTAAGTTATTAATAATTTCCTGTAACTTACTAGCAAGCAAACCTCGTTCAGAATTATCAACAACGTATTTTTCCCAATCTGCAAGTAAATCTTTACCCCGCTTAAAAGCTATTACTGAATCCCTTTCTGCTTGCAACTGCATCTTCACATTAGCCAGCTTAAGCTGATATTCGGCTATTTTACTCTGGGCTGCCAAATAGCTTGGATTATTTGCTGATATTTTCTGTAATTGCTCAATTGCTTGCTCCCACAAACCCACTATTACTTGCCATCGTTGCTCTGAATGAGGTCCATTTTGTGCAGCTTCAGCTGCCTGTAAACCAAATTTTTTTGCCACTTCTATAAAAGTGAAACTGAGTTTATTACCATTAGCCAAACCTACTTCTGTTTGAAAATCTCGTTGAGCTGCAGCTAATTGTGGTTTTGCTATTTTTTTGGCAACAGTAGTAGGTGGAATTTGTGCTAACTTATCTATTCCAGTTTGCCAATTAGCGATTGCCTGTTGTTTTTCTGTTGAGGTTGTAGCTGCCAGATATTGTTGTTTAGCACTTGCAATTGCTTGTTCTGCCTCCTTTAACAATGTTTGAGCATTTTTTTCTTGAAATACCTTAGCTTCCATTCGCCCTACCTGTTTTCTTGCCGTTTCAAATTCATCTAATGTGAATTTCCAAGAACAATTAAAAAAGGTACAGTATCTTTCAGGATAATAACCTAAAAACCATACTGGCAAATCATCAAGATGTTTTTGCGCTAAGGCAACTTTCTCCGCACCAAAATTGATATCTGCGCTAGAAGTTGCTTTATTAATTAGTTGGTCTGCTTGTTCAACATTAGCGATCGCCTCTCGATAGTTATAATTCATATTTATATAACTTGGTAGCAAAATTATTGGTGCTATTCTGGACACAGGCTTACGGATCATTGGATAGGGTAAATTTGCCACCCAAACTATCCCTGCCATTCCCAGTAATGCAGCAGGTATCCAAGCAATTTTACTTAACATTCCAGATGGTTTATTTACTTTAGCTGCTTTCTGAATAACTGTGTCACTAAAATTAGGAAATTGGTCTTTTACTGTATAACTTAACTCTTCTGATTTTAGGGGTTCTCCTGATTGGAATCGTAACTTATCCAATCTTTTCATTACTATTTTTTTTCCCACTTCCCCAACCAAATCTTCTTTGGCACATTTGTTAACTTCTACCTCTAATAGTTTATAGGCTCGGTTATATAAGCGTGACATATTTTTACCTCTAGATTTATTAATTATATTGTAATATAGAATCTTACTGGACAGTACAAAGTTCTCAAAGGTTGTTTCTTTTATCGGCTAATATTTTCAGGTAAAAACCACAATATATAATCAGGACTTACGCAACGACACTAATTGTAGTGGCAATTTGGGGTAAATGACAAATTTATCCGCCATATATAGTGGCACTGTGTAAGTCCTGATCATAACAGGACTTACGCAGACACGCTATATATAGCCTACTATCATATGGAATTGTCAATACTATAATTAGTTTTTTTAGATAGATATTACTTTTAAGATATATTAGAATAAGGTTACAAATTGTTAAATCAACTTGCTAAAAGTCTTTAATAATCAAGACTTACGCAACGACACTAATTATAGTGGCATTATCTGAAAAATGACCATTTTTTGCACCATGTATAGCGGTACTGCGGAAGTCCTGATAATTAGACAATAATTACATAATTATATTAGTCGCAAAAAAACATGGATTTTAATTATGTTGATTACTGTCAATATTTACTTAAATCTCACACTAATTATACAATAACAAACTTAGCAAACCATTTGAAAAATATTAGCCATGATACAATAAATCGTTATTTAAGAACAGAGTCTTTAAATTCACAATATTTATGGCGAAATGTTTGCGACCCACATGAAAAAGAAGAATTGGTTTCAGATACAGCTGCTTATTTAATCTTTGATGACACAGTAATTAATAAAAAGTATGGGTAAATATTGATAGCGTAGCTCCTCTGAAAGAGGCGCTTACACGACGAAAATATAGTGGTAATGAACATAAAGTTATTCGTGGTATAGGAATAGTTAATTGTATATATTTTCATCCTCAAACTGAACAATTATAGATTATAGATTATAGGATTTATGACCCAGATATTGACAAGAAAACAAAAATAGATCATGTTGAATAAATGATACTTAATGGCATAAATAATAAGAAAATACCATTTAAAACAGTATTAATGGATAGTTGGTATGCAACACAAAGATTAATGGCATTAATAGATAATTTAGGAAAAATTTATATTGTCCTTTAAAAAGCAATCGCTTAGTTGATGATACAGGTGGCATAGAATAATACAAAAAAGTTCAAGACTTAAATTGGAATTAAACTGAAAAATTCTCGGGTAAAAGAATCAAAATTAAAGGCTTTCCACGAGACAAAAAAGTGAAAATATTTTGGGTTACTGTGTCTGCCAACAGAACAGAATATATTGTCACTAATGACCTAAATCAATCATCAAAAGATGATGTAGAGTTTGAATCTCAAACTAGATGGAAAATTGAATAATTTCATAGAGAAATCAAGCAATTGACAGGTTGAGGATTTTGCCAGTGTCGTCTGCGAATAATTCAAAAAAATCATATTGCTTGTGCAATGCTAGTGTGGAACTTTTTAAAAAGATTTGCTTTTAAAATAGGAAAAAGTATTGATCAAGTTAAGCACGGATTATTATCAAAATATCTCACCTCAGAATTCAAACATCCTTCAATAAAAATGAAGGTTATTTAACTTGAACAAATAAAGGTTTTTTGAATAAAAATAGTTAGGCGTTCGCGGAGCGTGGCGTTAGCCGTATCCCATGAAGCTAAAGTGAAGATCGTCGAAATTGTCATGCGCTATATATAGTGTCTTTGCGTAAGTCCTGAATAATAATCTATGGCTATTTTACTGCATTTTTTTCTCAAAGTCCAGTCCAGTTCAAAGAGTGCGCTTTGTACTAAATGCTCGAACACCATTTACGAGACAGTCGAATCTGGAGCATTTTCTCACATGAAACCAACTTCATTATCAATCAAAAAACTTTTTACTGTCCAGTGATCAGAATTTATTAAGAAAATCCTACCAAATATTAACACCGAAAACCTAGAGTTAACTTTTCTAACTCTAGTGCTGAAAGTAAATCCCTAGTCAGCCGAACATACCGACCCTGATATAATATAAAATGTGGATATTTTTCAATTTGCTTAAACCCTTCAATCTGGATATCAGCTTTGATAATCTTCATCGTGGAAGTTGTTTCGTGATGTTGCTCGACTAATCTAATAATATGTGGAACCCCATAAGAAGGTAACAGTTCTTGCAACTGATATAAGAAATCATTAAGAGTTTGACCTTCCTCCAAACACTCTATCGGTAAAATAGATGCCATCCCTACTTTACCAGATTCACCAGGAATTGAAACTCCATAAACAACT